>BNWE01000024.1 GCA_025998595.1 Alphaproteobacteria bacterium
CTTCAGCAAGATAAAATGGTTCAGAAGAGTGTTTTCTAGGTTTTGTAAAACTTCGTCTTCATATATGTCCTTTTTATATATCGCAGGAGCTCTTATATGGTTACGATAATTTCGCTAACAGGACCTATTGTGAATTACAACCCATTGTTGCAGGCTGATTTTAAAAAAACCAACAAATACTTCATATATCAGAAGCGAATAATTTGGTACTATGAGTACGAAAATGCCGGAAGAAAATACACGACATTCCTCGACGAGAGATTGCGTGTCGAAGAAGAGCAGGATTATCTTCAAAGAATCGAAACACATCCAGAGAAATATTCCATCGATGGATACCATCAGAGGTTGCGCACGTTCGGAACGTTGACCCTGGTTCATTATACAACCTCACCACAGTCTGCTAAGCAAATATATGAGGCGTATAAACAGCGCAATGAAATCGAGATGATGTTTGATAGTTACAAGAATTTCCTGGGAGCTGATAAAACTTACATGCAAAATAGATTCGTGCTCGAGGGATGGATTCTCGTCAATTTTATCGCAATGATCGCCTACTACAAGTTGTACGATCGCTTGAAAAATGCCAAAATGTTAACAAAATCTTCGCCCAAAGATATAATCGAAACCGCCAAAGCTATTTATCAACTCAAAATCAACGGTGTCTGGCATCGATCCGAAATGACAAAAAAAACTCAAGGAATTTTTAAGAAAATTGACGTAGGCGACCTAACTTGATGCGGAGTTAGGGCTTGAAATCGAAGAGCGCAAAATTGCTCGCTGTCAGAAGAGTAACGCAGGTCAATAAAGGCAAGAAAACTGCTGGAATTGATGGCGTGAAATCGCTCAGTCCGACTCAGCGGCTGAAATTAGCCAATGAGTTGAACTTGAACGAGAAAAGTAAATCGGTGAGACGCATCTGGATTCCAAAACCTGAAAAAACAGAGAAACGCCCTCTCGGGATACCCACGATGACAGATCAAGCAAAGCAAGCTCTCGTAAAGCTGGTTCTGGAGCCTCAGTGGGAGGCGAAATTTGCGCCGAACAGTTATGGTTTCAGGCCGGCAAGATCATGTCATGATGCAATAGAAGCTATATTTATAGCAATCTGCAAGAAGAACGCCTATGTGCTAGACGCTGATATTAAAGGTTGTTTTGACAATATAGACCACATCGCATTATTGAAAAAGCTCAACACATTTCCGAAATTACGTCAAGTAATCAAGAAATGGTTGAGAAATGGAGTTATGGAAGGCGAAGTATTTCATAAAACGAAAACAGGGACGCCGCAAGGAGGAGTAATATCCCCTCTGCTGGCCAACATTGCGCTCCACGGAGTGGAGTACGAAACTAAGAAAGCGCTTCAGGAAGATCTTTTTCAATATTTGAAAAAGAAATATCCTAAAGCTAGTCGCAAGAAATCCGCAGATACAATGTCGATTGTATTTTATGCCGATGACTTTGTGATCATTCATGAGAGCGAAGAGATCGTTCTGAAAGCAAAGGAATTTGTAGAAGAATGGCTCAAGAAAGTTGGATTGACAATAAACCAATCCAAAACTCGCATAGTCCACACGTTAAAGTCGAAGGACGGAAACAAAGGTGGATTTGATTTCTTAGGCTTTTCCATAAGACAGTATCCAACGAAAACTCGCGTGAAAGGATATAAAACGCTTACAAAACCAAGTCCAGAGGGACAGAAAAGACACAGAAAGGCAATCGATGTAAGGCTGAAATACCTAACTGCTGCTACGCAAGAAGAAGTAATAAAAGCGCTAAATCCGGTAATTAAAGGATGGAGCATTACTTCCGAAGTGGAGTATCGAGCAAAGTCTTTGGCAGCATGGATAACTATGTATTTCAGAAACTTTGGAAATGGAGCTGCTGGAGACATCAAAACAAAGGTCTCCGCTGGATTAAGCAGAAGTATTTTCGCAGATATAAGGGAAACAATTGGAGATTCGCAACATCGGATAGTTTCCGATTAGCGCTTCACAGTGAAACCCATATCAAACGGCACGTGAAAATAGCAAATATAAGAACTCCATACGATGGGGATCTTCAATATTGGGGCAAACGCTTCAACAAGAAGAATCCTTCGATACATGATTTGGCAATGAGGTGCATATGACAAATGCCATATTACTGAGGAGCCGTATGAATCGAAAGGTTCACGTACGGATTTGGAGCCAAGTCAGGAGGGGCGACCTTCCTGGCTTAGGTTACGAAATAGAGGTCATTTATAGCCGCAACTCATTATCGTATAATATACTGGCTAACAATAAGAAAACGCCGACTATTGCAGACGCAAAGGAAGTGAGTGTGCTTGTTGATCATCTGATTTCTCAACAAAATTTCTCTGTGGCATAACAAATTAGGAGCCATTGAGATATTAGGATTATTCCTAAATTGCAAGAAATGTACCGCTTGGGTGGGACTTGTTCAGCCACCCAAAACCGGACATTTCTAAATTGCACGACCGGACATTTCTAAATTGCGTTGACAGATATATTTTTATTTTTTTGTGTTTTTTCTTATTTGGAGAGTAATTTCATGCGGAGTTAGCGGTTAAAAATAGAGCCTACTATTTTTTTAATGAAGAAAGCACATATCCTGAGACTTCAAATAATTTTGCATGATTGACCTTTTTTACTTTTACAACCTTGCGAATATATTTTTTGCAGGTTCCGATTATCCCTTCTTCTTCTTTGCTGGGTACAACGACCACACTACCGGCGAGATCGTTCATCAGGGATATTAATTCCTGGTCTCCGGCAAAAGCAGAATTGAAAGCCTCGAGTTCTTTGGAAAAATCCTCATCTTTTTCCATTTTGTTTTTTAGAGCTATCCAGATTTTCCATTTCTCTCTTACATCTCCAGCCATTGCAGACAACTTCTCGGTGAGCTTTTTTACATCCTCCTCAAGAAACGACAGTTTTTTGACTTCATCTTCAAGAGCTGATAACCTTTTAATTTCCCCCTCAAGAGCAGGTATCCTTTTGACTTCTTCTTCAAGAATGGATATCGTCTTTTTCAATTCATCGATGTTTGCGTTACCAGCTGCCTGTAGCGCCTGCTCCAAGACTTCGCCTTCAGCTGGAGGCTGCAGTATCTGCTCCAATGTGCTTACGGGTACGCTGAACTCATTTTCTGCTTTGCTATCAGCTGAAACATTTGCCTGCGCTACATCTGATTCTGTACTTGCTTCATGTGGTTGCACCACAGGCTCCAATGCTTTACCATCCTCTGAAACGTTTGCCAGTGCTACATCCGATGTTGCAGCAGAATCTTCAACAGTAATTGGATCCAACGTCACGTTGGCCACCGTCACGCTGGGGGCCAGTGGCATGCTGGTGGTGTTGGTATTATAGCGGTATATGTGCTCACCAATTACGCATACCACAAGCAGCGCAATTACACAAAGCGCACAGTGAAACCGGCTTTTGTTGCTTCCGCATAGACACCCCTTATGCTCACATGAATCTTTTTCATGCTGCACCAGGTTCTCTGTATTTTGCACAAGATTCTCTTCATCTTGCACCTGGTTCTTTTCATGTTTCGCGAGATTCTTTTCGGAACTCTTGCTTGTTCCTTTTATAGTCTTTTTCATCTCTCCAATAACCTCTTCAATGAATCATTCAACACCTGCGGATTCGCTTTTCCCTGCATTTTCTTCATGGCCTGACCAATGAAAAATCCAAACAACTTTTCCTTTCCGCTTTTGTATTCTGCAACCTTGTCCGGATGTTCCTCAAGAATAGCCACCAGACATTTTTCTATATCACTAACGGAAGTTATCTGCCGCAGTCCATTTTCCTCAACCGTAACAGAAGCGGATTTCCCACTGTCCCACATGAGCTTCAGAACCTCTTTGGCTATTTTCCCGGAAATAACGTCCGTTTTTATGAGCATAACCAATTCCGCAAGGTCTTTCGGAGATACATTGCTGTCGGTAATGGCTTTTCCATCTTTATTCAGATACGAAAACAATTCCCCCAGCGTCCAGTTGGACAGAATCTTTGCTGCCTCATTATCGCCAGATGGTAGATGAGCCAGCGCCGCTTCGTAGTAGTTGGCAATCTCCATTTCAGACGATATCAGCGAAGCATCATAGTGCGGAAGATCCAATTCCCGCTGCAATCTCGCAGTTTTCACGTCCGGAAGTTCCGGAATCGTACTGCGAATCTCGTCGATTCTATACTGCTCGAGAATCAGCGGCGGAAGATCCGGCTCAGGGAAATATCGGTAATCCTGCGCGTCTTCCTTCGATCTCATCACAAGCGTTTTTCCAGTGGAAGGATCGAACAATCGCGTCTCCTGATCCACTACTCCGCCGGATTCCAAAATATCTATCTGGCGATCTATTTCAAATCCAATGGCCGCCGCAATAAATTTAATGGAGTTGACGTTTTTGATCTCCGCTCTCGTACCAAATTCCGTTCCTGGCCGATGAATCGACACATTTACGTCCGCCCGCATGCTACCTTCGTCCATGTTACCATCGCAAGTCTTAAGATATCGTAAAATCGACCTAAGTTTTTTTACGAATCTCGTTACTTCGTCCGCACTTCTCATGTCCGGCTTAGTTACTATCTCCATGAGTGCGATTCCGGAGCGATTCAGGTCTATGTACGATTTCGTTGGGCTCTGGTCATGTATGCTTTTTCCCGCGTCCTGCTCGATGTGTATGCGCTCGAGATTTAATCTTTTGACTTCGCCGTTTTCGTCCTCGATTTCTACGTAGCCGTCACTGACTATCGGATGCTTATACTGAGATATCTGGTATCCTTGAGGCAAATCCGCATAAAAATAATTCTTTCTATCGAAATACGAAACCAAATTGATATTTCCATTGAGTCCAAGTCCGGTTTTTATTGCCTGATCAATGCAGAACGTGTTTATGACCGGCAATACTCCCGGAAACGCTGCGTCCACAAACGAAACGTTTTCGTTGGGAGCAGAGCCGAATTTCGTCGATGCGCTGGAGAACAATTTCGAATTGGATATTACTTGGGCGTGTACCTCGAGTCCGATTACTACTTCCCATTTTCCCGTTGATGTTTCAATATACCTGTTGCGTAACCTTCCTCTATCCGGTATTTTTGTCGTCGGTGCTTGCAGCACATGCGCTTTATCACCATCGGATCCAACGTCACGTTGGCCTAAAAAATCCTCGGACATAGTCGGTTTCGCAACAAGTCTAACGTATTTCATTACCATTAGAAGATCTCCTTTAATGTTGGGAAGTTGGCGTTTTGCTCCAGCACATATCCGCCCTGAACCAGCAAATCCTCGCGAAATCGAGGCGCAATAAATTGCAATCCCAGTGGACGATTTAATTTATCCACGCATATGGGGACGGAAATTCCAGGAAGTCCCGCCATGTTGGCAGTGACCGTGAGCACGTCATTCATATACATGGTCACTGGATCCGTGGGCTCCTCCCCAAATGCAAACGCGCTGGTGGGAGTCGTTGGCGTAAGGATGAGATCCACATGCGCAAACGCATCGTCAAAATCCTTTTTGATGAGTTTCTGCACCTTCAGCGCTTTCATGTAATAGGCGTCGAAATATCCTGCCGACAAAACATAGGTGCCGATCAGAATTCGCCTTCTTACTTCTTCTCCAAATCCTTCTCCTCTGGTTTTTTCGTACATTTCGTCCAGAGATTTGGCGCCTTCCGCTCTAAATCCATAGCGAACACCGTCGTAGCGGGCTAGGTTGGCCGAAGCCTCAGCCGGAGCAATAATATAGTATGTGGGAAGCGCGTATTTGGAATGTGGAAGAGATATATCGAAAATTTCTGCGCCAGCATCACGCATTATATTTATGCCTTTTTCCCAGGCACTTTCTATCTCGGACGACATCCCCTCAATGTGATATTCCCTCGGTACGCCTATCCGAAGTCCCTTGGCCGATTTCCCCGCAAACGATTCGAAATCCGGAACAGGACTGTGGAAAGAACTCGAGTCTTTTTCGTCATAGCCGGATATCACTTTGAGAAATATTGCTGCGTCCCGCACTGTTTTCGTAATTGGACCGGCCTGATCGAGGGAGGAGGCAAATGCTACCATTCCGTATCGGGAACATCTTCCGTAGGTCGGCTTCAGTCCAACAATGCCGGAAAAAGCAGCCGGCTGCCGTATGGATCCTCCCGTATCTGACCCTGTGGCCGCTATGCACAAATGTCCGGCGACAGCTGCGGCAGATCCTCCGGACGATCCGCCGGGCACGAGTTTTTTCCCGCCACGGCTCCAGGGATTTATGACATTTCCGTAGTGGCTTGTGATGTTGGCGGATCCCATCGCGAATTCGTCCATGTTTGTCTTGCCCAGAAAGACCGCGCCTGCATCCAGTAATTTTTGCGACACCGTCGATTCAAAAGGCGGAATGAAATTGTAAAGCATTTTGGAGCCTGCCGTGGTTCGTATGCCTTTGGTGAGAAACAAATCCTTTATGGCAAATGGAATGCCCTCCAGCTCGCCGATGCCGTCATTTGCGGCAAATTTTGCGTCGGATTTTCGAGCAGATTCCATAGCCAGCTCTTCACATATGGTGATAAAAGCATTTAAATCGATGAACTTCTGAATTCTGTCTAGAAAGCACCTGGTGAGCTCGACCGATGAGAACTTTCCACTCAAAAGCCCCTGCCTCGCCTCGTAAATTGATAATGTATGCATAAAAAATCCCTAAACTACGTTTCACACGAGAGATTAACAAATCTCGACGATAGATAATAGAGGCCAACGTGACGTTGGATTCGTTTTCTGCTTCGCTACCTTCTGAACGCTAACTCCGCCTCAAGTTAGGGCGGCGACTTTCAATTTCGTGAAAATATCTTTTAGTTTGCGAGGTATCTCGGAGATATGCCATTGTCCGTTAATTTTGAGTTTATATATCGACATTGCCCATTCGGTCACATCTTTCGGAGAGATTTTTGTCAATAATTTTTTCTCTCTGAGCTTGCTGTACAACCTGTAATACGCAATCATTGCCAGAAAATTCACGAACAACCAACCTTCGAGCACGAATTTATTCTGCATATAAGTTTTATCCGCTTCAAGAAAATTTTTATAAGCATCAAACATTGTTTCTATTTCATTATTCAAATGTGTTCCCACAGAATGAAAACTCCTGAGGAAATAGCGAAACTGAAATTTCCAACCATATGGTATCCGATAGGCAACTGCATCGCTCTGTTTTTTTTGGACTTGTATGTGTGATTTTGGCCTACAAACCGGAAACTCGAGTGTCAATGCTCGTATGGCCGCTGTGGAGCATCGCTACATTTGTTGCCTATAAATTAAAAAAATGGCAATCATTGTTCGTGATGTGATTATGGAGGAAGTGGATGCGGCACATAAATCCGAGAGAAAAATCAGAATCATGAAATTACGCAGAAAAGGGTTAATCTAGCCGAAAATCCTTTTCTACTGCCAATAATTTTATTGATTTCCAGATTCGCTTCTGTGAATTTTCCAATTTTCCCAATTATGGATATTTGGGACTCAAAGTTATCATTTGATATTCTATCTATTGCCTGAACTGGTTTTCCATCAAATGATGTCTCTATTTCTCCACCGAATCTTTTATTAAATCTTGTGCCTATGGTCGTTTTAAATTTATCGTCGCCGATTTGTAGGTTTAGACCGGGAAGCAGTGCCGTGCTACTCAGATTCTTGTGCCGTAGTTGCCGACATTTAAACTCGAAATCTTCCGTCAACGCATAGGAATAATATGCCGCTAGGTTTAGGTTCAATGTGATTTTTTCATGGAGAGGAACCTGGAGCAAGCCCTTTGCAGCGGCGGAAAATACATGACTTTTGACGCCACAGTTTTCTTTTCCATTGTAACCATGGGTACCAATAAAGCCGTAGGAACCTATTGCTTCGATGGAGCAATGATTGTTGAACAATGCCGTTTTTATACCGGTGACAACACAATCGCTATTTGCTGTTCGCTTGCAATAAGCTAGATCCTCCCGAGAATATGCAACAAAAATCGTGGGAACAATTGAAAAATTATTTTTCATAGCAATCGCTTTCATGTCGCATCCCAATATAATCGAGTAACCGCTGATATCGATCTTCTTGTTCTGAATTGTGTCGATATTGCAGCTGTTAATGAAAGATTTCCCCCAAATTCTATGACCACGCCCAAACGTATTAGCGTAATATTCCGGGAAAGTTTCGTAGAGGGCGTCATGAATGTTAACTAAATTCGACAGCATTGCGCAATGCAGTAATCTTATTGGCAAATAATCGCTGTTGATCGATTTTTCTGCCTCATCCGGTTTTTTTGTCTCCTCTGCAGGCATTGTGTTTGGTTTTTCCGTTGTTGGATTCCCGCCATCTGGTTTTTTTGTCTCCTCTGCAGGCATCTCGTTTGGTTTTTCCGTTGCCTGATTCCCGCCAACCGGTTTTTTTGCCTCCCCCGTTGCAGCTTCTTTCCTCAGTGTTACACATCCATTGCCTCCTTCGGCATAAAGTCGATATGTTCCGGAAGCTGCATCATAAGTTTGATCAGTAACAGTCAAATGTGGATATGGCTCTCCCGGACCTGTGAGTGTCAACAACTGGAATATGTATGCTTCTTCAGTTGGTTCACTTAGTAGTTTATATCTAGCTAGGATAATACCTTGACTGCCTTCGGCAATATCAACTCCCACGGCTTCTATACTATCGGCTTTACCACTCTGAGGGTCAAAATCCAAAAGCCACTCCATATTACCGCCACTTATAGAGCCATCTGGACGATAACCTATCTTTAGGCGACCATTGTCAGCACCGTGATCTTCTCCAGCTGGATAGTCTACTTCTTCTCCAACGACTCTGTCTTCAACGCAAACAATCTTCATAATTTTTCCGTCTCTCGTATCGAGTGTAGAACCGAAATATGTTGGACCATGAAAAGTTGCACTCTCTACCCATTCACCAAATTCCAATGTTCCTCCATCAATTGTGAGGTTGTAAAAATCCGCATGATCAATATTATTGTGAATAGTTGCATCTTTTTCAACTGTCATTTTTTTTATCTTTCCTCCATTATTCAGTTCGCTTTTGTTTTCAAGGGATATTTTTCCTTTTTTAATGTGCATTGGGCTCAATCCTTGATCAGTATCTATGAGGATACTTTTCCCATTAGTAACACTAACGCTTCCTCCAAACATTTGTCCTTCGTTGTTCTCGTCTTTTCTGATGATCAAAGTGGCATTTGGCTCGATCTCTAACTCTCCGTAAAACTTAGAGCAGTCACTTTTGATGTAAATTGTTCCGGACTCGATATTAACTACAGCAGGAGAAACACCTGCTTGATTGTAATTGGCATCAGTCTTTATTTGGCCATATACGGAGAACACCTTGTTATTAACATCTTCTGGAAGTATGAATGACAATGTAGAACCATTATGCAAAGTAATCGTCGGTTTATTGTATTGATCTTTCGGGCCTCCACGCCAAATTAACTCGCTTCCTCCATACAGATTTATGTCTCCGCCAAACATGGAGCCCTCCGTAGCAACGTCAACAACGCCTTCCCTAATGTTAAACACGCCATTGTACCAACTATTTTCGCCGGTAATGTGTAGCCTTGCACCTCCTATTTTTTCTAGAATGACTGTATGGTCAACGGGATCAACTGCTCCGATATTTCCGCCCGAATACCCTTTTAGGCTGACAATGGAAGCCGGACATTCTTTATCTTCATTGCAGTTAAGTATCATATTATATCCGCTTTCGAGAAAAAAAGCGGATGTTTTTGTATTTCTCTCATCTTTCAGAAAATCCTGTTCTTCCCCAGGTAAAGGAAGTATATAATTCCCAAAAACCCTAACTCCGAATTTTGGAGATGTATAAAATTTTTCTATTTTTGTTTCGTTTGTTAAATCGAAATAAGCCGCTCGTTTTCTTTCTTCCGAAGCCAACGCTGAAACGTCATAATCTTCTCTTAAAAAATTTCCAGCGATATTTTCTTCATCAAAAACAAAACCTCTACGAGAATGTATTACTCCGTCGTTTTGTATGGTTCCGAATCCCGAAAACAGACCATAGTTAAAGATCCGCCCATTTTCGCCCAATGACAGCAGTGCATTAACAATAAAATGTCCGCGATTTTCTGTGGTTCCACCGCCGATCAGCATATCATAATCGATTATGACTTCCGCGGTTTCTTGAACACATAGATTAATATCCATGCAGTGCGGTCGAGTAATGCACACACATACCCCAACCAAAAACAAAAACTTTTTAACAAAAACAAACAAGAGTTTTCTTCCACAACATACTACGCAAGCATTCTAAATTGTATTTGTTAATTCCTTATTTCTTTTCACAACACACCTCATGAAAATAATTTAAAATATATTTTTATTGTTTTGTTATATTTTAACTATTTTTTTACCATTCTTAATTTATAATAATATTTTTAATATAGGGAGGAAATATCATGAAAGATGATATTGTAAATTTGTACATGCACAGAAACCGCGTATTCACTTGTGCAATACTAGCGACAATTTTGGTGGTATCGGGGGCAATGGCGACGGAGCTTCCAATTGACGTCAAAGCTGGTTCAGCAATTGGTATTGAAGGAGAAAGAATCGTTGAGATTAAAGCGCCGATAACTTTGAGCGGAGGATGGATCTACGGATTTCCGAAAGGCACCGGTACAGTAACTGACGTATCGGCCAAGGTTCTCGATGGAGAAAATTGGGTTCCAGAAAAGGCGCCCAATAACAGCAGTGCTAATCCTATTGAGAAAGGGCGTCCATGGTTGAAAGTTGGCGAAGGCGGAAGCATTATTTCATCAACGCGCCTCGACCTTGATTCAAATGGACCTTCAGCCCAAGATAAAAGCAAATACTGCCCGACTCTTTCCAAAAAGTGGACAGTGGGTTCGAGTAACGGCGGAATCAATAAATACGTTTATATTGATGAGGATACTCGAAATAAGATTAATGCCGATGCCCAATGCGCCACGGGTGCTACGCCGGAGTTCGAGCTTAGTGATTCCAATACATTACTGTCATTAGCTGGTACGCCACAAGGCGCCTCAGAAAACAACTGGATTGCAGATGATGGAAATGTATATATCACCCGAGGAATCTCAGATACAGATGATAGTGTTACTTCCTGTTGTCATGTTAATGATGGTGGTATTTCAGCACTTCACGTTGTAGCGCCATTTGCAAACATCTCAAAAACAGTAGGAGGAGGCTACACAAATCTCGTCCTTAATGGTGACTGGAGTGGATATAAAAAAGGAAGATTCACTTCCGTCGCTTCCACAAGCATGGGCTCCGGTTCTATCGGCACTGTTCAGCTTCAAAGCAATAAATCCTTACCACAGTCGGACATAGTCATTGGAGATAAGACTTGCCTTTCTCTAGAGGCTACTGATGGCGATTTTACCTATGGTGATAATATCCGCAAAAAGGTTATGACCATTATATCGGGAGGATCAATTATAGGACCGAAGAAACTCACACTCACGGGAGGCAATCGTATCATTTTTGGCAGTAATGCTTTTTCTCCTAAGGCTATTACGGGCTGGACAGTAATGAAAGCCACTGGCCCCGGTTCTCTTTATGCCATAAAAAACTATGGTTGGTATGGGCTTTCCTACGGCAACAACAAATGGATGGCGCTGAATTTCCATGGCTCCGTGGCCACAAGTACCAACGGAGCCAGCTGGACACCAGCTGCTTCTTTAGATAGCATATACGATCATGACTGGTATGGACTTTCCTATGGAAACAACAAGTGGATGGCACTGAACTCCCATGGCTCCGTGGCCACCAGTACCGACGGAATCAAATGGACATCAGTAGATTCTTTAGGTGAAATAACCATCAATGGTTGGTATGGACTTTCCTACGGAAACGACAAGTGGATGGCGCTGAACTCCCATGGCTCCGTGGCCACCAGTACCGACGGAACCAGCTGGGAAAAAGCTGATTCTTTAGATAGCATACACGATTATGAGTGGCGTGGACTTTCCTACGGCAACGACCAGTGGATGGCTGTGAACTTATATGGCTACACGGCCACCAGTAACAGCGGAACCAACTGGACATCAGCAGGTTTTTTGGGTAGCATGAGCGACGTATGGACTGGAGTTTCCTACAGCGGTGACCAGTGGATGGCATTAAATCAGTTTGGCGAAATGGCCACCAGTACTAATGACGGAATTAGCTGGACACAAATAGCTTCTCTTCCAGCTACGGGGTGGGCTACATTTTATGGTAGATGGAGAGGGCTGTCTTACGGCAACGGCCTATGGAGAGCAGTGGACGATAGGGGCTACGTGGCCTATGGAGAGCAGTGAGCGACAATATGGCTACACGTGTAACATAGTTACCAACGATTGAGCATTAGCAGAGCTTCTTAGATACGTGGTCTTCTGGAGGACTTGAATGGGCGGTATATAATTTCCAAAAACCCTAGCTCCGAATTTTGGAGATGTATAAAAATTTTCTATTTTTGTTTCGTTTGTTAAATCGAAATAAGCCGCTCGTTTTCTTTCTTCCGAAGCCAACGCTGAAACGTCATAGTCTTCTCTTAAAAAATTTCCAGCGATATTTTCTTCATCAAAAACAAAACCTCTACGAGAATAACCATGTTCACATTTAATTTTTTGCGTCTCGCAGCCTTTAAAATTCCAGTGTCAAAAAGTGGCAAAACCTAATTGATGAACATGGTTAATGTATTACTCCGTCGTTTTGTATGGTTCCGAATCCCGAAAACAGACCATAGTTAAAGATCCGCCCAATGACAGCAGTGCATTAACAATAAAATGTCCGCGATTTCCTGTGCTTCCACCGCCGATCAGCATATCATAATAGATTATGACTTCCGATGTTTCTTGAACACATATCCATGCAGTGCGGTAATGCACACACACACCGCAACCAAAAACAGAAACTTTTTAGCAAAAACGAACAAGAGTTTTCTTCCACAACATACTACGCAAACATTCTAAATTGTATTTGTTAATTCCTTATTTCTTTTCACAACACACCTCATGAAAATAATTTAAAATATATTTTTATTGTTTTTGTTATATTTTAACTATTTTTTTACCATTCTTAATTTATAATAATATTTTTAATATAGGGAGGAAATATCATGAAAGATGATATTGTAAATTTGTACATGCACAGAAACTGCGTATTCACTTGTGCAATACTAGCGACAATTTTGGTGGTATCGGGAGCAATGGCATTGGAGATTCCAATTAACGTCAAAGCTGGTTCAGCAATTGGTATTGAAGGAGAAAGAATTGTTGAGATTAAAGCGCCGATAAAATTGGACGGAGGATGGATCTACGGATTTCCGAAAGGCACCGATATAGTAACTGACGTATCGGCCAAGGTTCTCGATGGGGAACCTTGGGTTCCAGAAAAGGCGCCAAATGACAGCAGTGCTAATCCTACTGAGCAAGGGCGTCCCTGGTTGAAAGTTGGCGAAGGCGGAAGCATTATTTCATCAACGCGCCTCGACCTTGATTCAAATGGACCTTCAGCCCAAGATAAAAGCAAATACAGAGCGACTCTTTCCAAAAAGTGGACAGTGGCGAGTAACGGCGGAATCAATAAATACGTTTATATTGATGAGGATACTCGAAATAAGATTAATGCCGATGCCAAATGCGCCACGGGGGCTACGCCGGAGTTTGAGCTTAGTGATTCCAATACATTGCTGTCATTAGCTGGTACGCCACAAGGCGCCTCAGAGAACAACTGGATTGTCGGTGGTGGAAATGTATACATCACACGAGGAACCTCCGATACAAATGATGCTATTACTTCCCGTTGTCATGTTAATGATGGTGGTGCTTCAGCACTTCACGTTGTCGCGCCGTTTGCAAACATCTCAAGAATAGTTGGAGGAGGCTACAAAGATCTCATCCTCAGAGGTGATTGGAGCGGGTATACAAACGGAAGATTCATCTCCGTCGCTTCCACCAGTATGGACTCCAATTATACTGGTACCGTTAAGCTTAAAAGCAGCAAATCCTTGCCACAGTCGGACATTGTCATTGGAGATAAGACTGGCCTTGCGCTGGAAGGTACCCATGCTGATTATACCTACGGTGACAGCAGTAATGTCAGTGGAAAAGTTATGACCATTGTGCCAGGAGGATCAATTCGAGGATCGAAGCAACTCACACTTACGGGCAATAATCGTATTATCTTTGGTAGTCATGCTTTCGGTAGTGAAATCAACTGGACACCTAAGACTGGATGGACAGTAATAAACGCAGTTGACTCCCCCAATTCTCTTTATGCCATAAAAAGCTATGGTTGGTATGGGTTTTACTACCTCAACAACCGGTGGATGGCGCTGAGCGGCTCTGGCAACATGGCCACCAGTACCGACGGAAGCAGCTGGACATTGGCAGCTTCTCTAGAGAGCATACCAGGATATAACTGGTGTGAACTTTCCTACGGCAACAACCAATGGATGGCGCTAAACGACTCTGGCAAAGTGGCTACCAGTACCGACGGAAGCAGCTGGACATTGGCAGCTTCTCTAGAGAGCATACCAGGATATAACTGGTATGGACTTTACTATGGCAACAACAAGTGGATGGCATTGCAGAAGGAGGGCGATGTGGCCACTAGTACCAATGACGGAATTAGCTGGACATCAGTAGGTTCTTTAACTTTAGAGAGTGTACAAGGAGAAGATTACTGGTGTAGACTTGCCTACGGCAACAACAAGTGGATGGCGCTGAACAAGTTGGGCGATGTGGCCACTAGTACACAGTCAATTGGATAATTTTGGATAAAGTCTTTTAAGTTTTATTCTCGCATTAGATGAAGTGAATTGCCAATTGATGGAAGAGGCGCTGGAATTTCTGAGAGTAACCCAATCGGCGACACACTTGCGCATGGTCTCAATGTCCGCGATACGTTCTGGTAGTCCGTGTCTATTCAAGACACTGAACTCAATCTCCGCCATGTTGAGCCAACTGCCATGTTTCGGAGTATAATGAATCTCCAGGCGATCCCAGATTCGTTTTGCCTCAGCCGGAGGAAACGTCTTGTAGAGCGAAGCTGGAATATGTATGTTCAGGTTATCCATGACCAATACAATCTTCTCGGCGTCTGGAAAATCCTCATCTACGAGGCGTTTGATCTGCTGTGCCCAATCCACTGCTTTTCGGTGTTCGGTTACGTCTGTCCTTCGCCATCCCAAAAGCGGCGCTGTAAACATAAATAATTCACATGTCCCATTGCGCTCATATTCCGTGTCATAGCGCTCCGGTTTTCCTGGTTCTATCGCAATTGGGATCCGTTTCTCTCCGATGAGCTGTTTCGGACACTCATCCATGCATACAACCGGACGTTTCTCATCCTTCGGACGCTCGTATACGTCGAGTACGTCATCCATATGTGCTGCAAAATCAGCGTTTCCCTTTGGCGGAATGCAGTATTCTAGTCGTTGCCAAGGCCTAAGTTCGTTTTTTTTAAAGTCTGACGCACTGTCTCGTGTGATATGCTCTTCAAATCTTCAAGATCCGCAACGAGCCTATCTCGAAGAAGACGAAGCGTCCAACGCGCTCTACCCTCTGGCTTTTCAGAGCAAACCAAGGCCACCAGATGCGCTTCCGCTCGACCGTCCAGCAACCTCTCTCTGCTCCGCTTGGGCTTGCCGTTCAACGTCGTCTCGAACCATTCTTCCACAAAGCGTTTGCGTAATAATTCAATCCCTTGCGTCGTTAAACCTGTCGACTCCGATATCTCCTTGTCCTTCCAGCCGTTGTGGGCGTGAAGCAACGCCTGCGCACGATTCCTTTTCTGCGCACCATGCTTGCCTTTGCTCAAGATACTTTCTAACAAGGCTATTTCTTCTGCGGTTAATGTTACTCTGTATAATTTCCTCATGTTTGCTATCCTCTTGTCCTAAAACAAAAGTATAGCATCTCCTCATCCAGAAGCATACGCTTGACTGTGTACTAGTACCAATGACGGAATTAGCTGGACATCAGTAGGTTCTTTAGAGAGCATAAGAAGAGACAACTGGCGTGGACTTGCCTACGGCAACAACAAGTGGATGGCATTAAACCAGTACGGCAATATGGCCACTAGTACCAATGACGGAATTAGTTGGACAAAAGCGACTGCTATTCCTAATGGAAGTCATTGGGGTGGACTTGCCTACAGCGACAACAAGTGGATGGCGCTGCATCTGTATGGCAAAGTAGCCACTCTTACCAACGACTGAGCATTAGCAGAGCTTCTTAGATACGTGGTCTTCTGGGGGACTTGAATGGGCGGTATATAATTTCCAAAATTCCTAACTCCGAATTTTTGAGATGTATAAAAATTTTCTATTTTTGTTTCGTCTGTTAAACCCTAACTCCGCATCAAGTTAGGTCGCCTACGTCAATTTTTTTAAAGATTTCTCGAGTTTTTTTTGTCATTTCAGATCGATGCCAGACGCCGTTAATTTTGAGTTGATAAGTAGCTTTGGCG
>BNWE01000025.1 GCA_025998595.1 Alphaproteobacteria bacterium
TTTGTTGCATTCTTTGCTGACATTTCAGGCGATTCGCCTAAACCATCGCAAGACTTAAAACGCATTGTGGTGTAAAAAACGTAGCAATCAATCGTTTTTTGCTACTTTTTTGTGCATTTTTATGACGCGCAAGCTCGTCGAACAAGCCTCCCAAACATTAACTAAACATATCTCTAAAATTTTATGAAACGCCCGTGAGCGTCTGCAGGGTTCTACTTGGCACCAAAACTGTGTTTTTTTCAGGGATCGCAGGGGAATTTCATCAAAAGAAAGCACTATATCAAATACACATATACAACATCTCAATATCAATATCCATACGTAGCTTTGGGATGCTTATTTGTAAAAAACACAACCGAATTAGACATAACTTCGACACTTACTTGTGGTGGCACAGGCTATGACAGCGCAGACAATCTTCGTGTGTGGGTTGGCATTCCGAACGCTGCAACAGAAACAATAACGTGGACAACGGCATATTCGTATTCCAGTTCAACGTCATGGACTACAGGCACACCAAGCATAACGGTGCCAGCAAACTCTACGGTTGTGGTAATGTTTTGCTCTGCATCTTATTATATCGCCGCTCCAACCGATTCTAGTTCTGTATCTTACAAATATCACGCGCAATTCCTGTATTGGAGGTTGAACAAAGTTAGAACTGATTTTTTGAAAGAGGGGCTGGAGATCGACTTTGATAAAACGTTGAAGGCCTGGCAATGCCCTGGTTTTTCAAGTCCTTTTGAGCTTTTAATGCCTACTGCAAGCATTTAATTTATGGAGGGAAATATGAAAGTATACATAAGATTTGAAAACGGAAGGCAAATTGAGGCTACAACGCTGGCGTCCAAGCCTGCTGGTGAAGGCTGGAAGGCTGCGCCGGCAGATTTTGATTTTGGAAAACGATATAAGCTTGTTTCTGGAAAAATCACTGAAATTTCAACAGATGAACTAGCAGCAACGCGTTTGTCTGAAACAAAAGCAATGGCGACGACTGAAATTTCAATGCTTGTCGACAACGCCAGAAGCAAATATGTAGGAAATTCACCAGCGAAGCAAAAATGCTATGAGCTACAAGAAAAGGCTGCTCTTTCAGTACTTGAGGACGCTGAATCGCCACTGGGTTCTTTAATCCAGCCACTAGCGGAAGTTAGAAACATAACCGTTTCGGAAATGGCGTGACGCTGGACCCAATAATTTTTCTTAACGCAATTGCAATGCTGCAGAAAATTCTCGCATACCTTCAAGAAGGCGGCGAAGCCATTATTGTCTGTGCGACACACACTTCGTGGAACATCATCATCGGTAATTGGAATTGTTGGCACAACAGAAAATGCTGATGCTGAAGCCTTTCCATTGAATAAACCAGTTCTTATTAGCGGAAGCCTGACGGAGGCCGCAAAGCTTGGAATTTCAGGGACTCTGCCATCTGCAATCAATGGTATTTTTGCCCAAGGTGGAGGTGCTTGCGGTACTGGCGTTTACTCATGCTGAAGCAGCTTCAATATTGCAAACACATCTCGCATACATTTGAGAATGAGGCGAAGCCATTATTGCCTGTGCGGCACGCACCAGCATTTTGAGAGCACACCTGTGGGCAGTCGACCGGAATATCGTAAAAAATTACGTCACGGACGTTGTGGAAAGTGTGAACGCATAACGGACGTTGTGGAAAGTGTGAACGCATATCTTGCAAATTTGAAATCGCTTGGCGCAATCATAGATGGAAAATGTTTTGCAAATGATGAGCTTAACACTCCATCGAACATTGCGGACGGAAAAATTTATTTCGATTTTGAGTTTGTCCCATCGTATCCAGCGGAAAAAGTGACATTCCGGTCTTATCTCGATATTGGGTTAAATAGCACGTTTTTGGCAGTTTAAAAGGAGGCATTATGTTACCGAAAATACTTAAAAATTTCAATGTGTTCGTTGATGGACGAGGCTATGCCGGAAAAGTTGAAGAGGTTTCGCTGCCGAAATTATCTCTAAAAACCGACGAGTTTCGTGCAGGTGGAATGGACGCGCCAGTTGAAATTGATCTTGGCATGGAAAAACTGGAAGCCGATCTGACTTTCGCCGAATATGATTCTGAACTCATTAAACTATTTGGTTTGACCGAGGGCAACGAAGTGGCTCTGACTTTGCGTGGCGTGATTCAAAGCACTGGAAATGCAGACTCTGTAATCATTAATCTACGAGGCATCATTAAGGAAATGGACTTCGGCAGCTGGAAACCCGCAGATAAAGCAACGCTCAAGTGCTCGATTTCCTGCACCTACTAAAAGTTGTCCATTGCAGACAATAATCTCGTTGAAATCGATGCCGTAAACCAGGTGTGACACCTGGACTCGATTATTTTTTAAACGCAACTTCAGCATTGCAAGTACATCTCGCATACAGTGAAGTTTGGAACAAAGCAGTAAACGGATCCAACGTCACGTTGGCAAAATTGACGGCATTCTCGTTCATGAAATTTCGTTGCGTAGACCAAAAGTTCGGGATCGCCTTCTGGTTGAAAAAGGAAACGGCAGCGATGCCGAAAAAGAAGTGAATTTCATCGCAAATTTAGCGTCGATCACTCCAGAAGAAGTACAGGAAATTGATCTACAGGATTATGCAAAAATTCAAGATATGTTGCTCAATTTTTTAGTGCCGGATCAGCCTCAGAATTGAGGCGCGCTGTGTTGGTAATGGCATCGCATGCGAACGGTGGAATTTCCGAACCAACGTGACGTTGGATCCGCTTAATTTTTCAGGAGTTGAATAAATGCTAGCGCAGCGAAATAATGCGTCCACCCTCAGGGTGGTCAACACTTGGAGTTGCAGGAAAAATTCAGAATCTTCAACGTAAAACTTTAGAGGCGAAACGTGCTTGGGTAGAATCCGAAGCGGAAGTTAAACGGCTAGCAGTTGCACTCAAAAACACTGAAAATCCATCGGCCGCAATGGTTCGTGAATTTGAAAAATCGAAAAACGCCGCTGCAAAAGCAAAGGATGCCTATATCGGAAAACGTGATGCACTGCACAACCTTTCCGAGCAAATTAAAAGCAGCGGAGGCGATATCGGCACGCTTGTTTCCCAGCAATCTAAACTTGGATCGTCAATTGCGAACTTGAAAACGCGCTACGGTGAGTTGAATAAAACCAGCGTGACGCTGGACCCGTTTGATTTTGCAAGCGATGGATAAAGTAAACGGGTGCAGGGATCATCCCTGCCTTGGAGCTCCAATCAAAGCGGCTGTCGACTTCGAATCTGCCATGGCAGATGTGGCGAAAGTCGTTGATTTTCCAGAGCCAGACGGCCTTCTAAAAATGGGAAATTCCCTGAAAGAAATGTCGCGAACGATTCCGCTTTCGGCTGAAGGACTGGCGTAGATTACAGCGTCAGGTGGACAACTTGGCGTTGCATCAAAAGACCTTGGAACGTTTACAGAATCGGTAGCGAAAATGTCCACTGCGTTTGATATGACAACCGCAGAAGCTGGCGATGCGATGGCTAAATTATCAAACGTTTTCCAGATTCCGATTACGGACTTAACGCAACTTGGAGATGTAATCAACCATCTCAGTAACAATACGGTCGCGAAGGCAAAAGAAATAATTCCGGCATTAAATCGTGCCGGAGGTTCTGTGAAGTCATTCGGATTATCTGCGCAGCAGGCATCGGCGTTGGTTGGAACAGTGATTGGCCAGGGAAATAGTGAAGAAAAAGCTGGAACAGCCGTCGACGCAATACTTCGAACGCTCGTGACAGCAGAGAAACTCGGTCAAAAAGGTCAAAAAGCTTTTGGCGCGCTCGGCATCAGTGCGCAAGACATGAAAAAGGCGATTTCTGAAGATGCGCAAGGTGCACTGATGCAGTTTTTGGAGGCTGTGGAAAAAATCAAGCCACAGGAACGCACCGGAATTTTGGTGGATATTTTTGGAAAAAATTTTCAAGGAGAGGTGGGGAAACTTGTTAATAATTTAGGTGAGTACAAGAAAGCAGTGGCGTTTATTTCCGATCCAAAAGCTTACGGTGGCTCCATGGAAAAGGAATTTCAGGCACGAGCTGCTACGACTGCGAACAATCTACAGTTGCTAAAAAATTCCATCAGTGAAATTGCGATGGATCTTGGATCAACGCTGCTGCCGTCGATAAATAAATTGGTTGACGGCTTGAGAGCCATTGGATCCACTGTTTCTGATTTTGCCAAAGCTCATCCTGAAGTTGTAACGGCAATTACTGGTACAGTTGGCGTTTTGATTTCATGCAAAGTCGCTGCAATTGCTTTGGGCTACGCTTGGACTTTTGTGAAAGGCGGAATTTTGAGCGCCAGCGTTGTGATTAAGGGAATTCAGGTTGCATTTGCGATACTCCAAACGAAACTTTTGGCTGCCGGAACTGTTTTACCAACTGTAACCACTGCGTTTCGAGCTCTAACTGCGGTTGTGGCAGCAAATCCAATTGGAGCCGCAATAACAGCGCTTGCAGTTGGTGCAACGCTCATCATCGCAAATTGGGAAAAAGTGAAAGAATTTTTTACTACAATCTGGGACAGCATCAAGCCGATCTGGGAAAAATTTTCAAATTTTGCGACAGGAATTTTCGATAAAATCTTGTCTCCGTTTAACGCAATAAAATCTGGCATTGGAAGTTTATTCAGCTCATCAGAAGAGAAAAAAACTCCAGACACAAAAGAAACCCATCAAACTTCAAAGACAAACGACGGTTCTGCACTTGAGCCCACGAAATCATGGATTGGCAGTCTGTTCAGCTCCTCTGATAAAAAACAGAAAGCTGAACCACTGAAATTACCTCAAATTTCAAAGGCGAATGTAAGCAAAAACCAGACGAATAACATAAACATAAATGTGACAACAACTCCTGACCAGAATCCAACGTCAATTGCAAATTCAGTTTCGGAAAAAATGAAGGAATTTTCTGGAGCATTTTTGTATGACCCAATCGGCGAGGTACCATAAATATGATACTTGGAGATTTCAAATTTTCCATTCGAACCGCTGCAAATCAGGGCTTCAAGCGTTCGACGGACTACAATAATGCAAAAATTGATCGTATCGGAGAACTGCCATATTTTCAACGACTCGGAATTAGCGGTGACAAAATCGACATCGACGGCGTATTTTATCCTGATTTCACAGGAAATTACAAAACCATCGATAATTTACGAACGTCTGCGCTGGCGAGTCATCCTCATGTTTTAATTACGGATGCAGGTGACGTTTTGGGGACATTTGTCATCTCAAATATCAGCGAAACTCAAAGCCATTTCAAGCCGGACGGCACACCTCGAAAGATCGAATTTTCTTTGAGTTTAGAGCGCACATCCGAAGAAAGCACTGAAACTTTATCCAGATTTTTGAACGTTGCCAGCAATTTATTGGAGAGATTGATTAAATGGTGATTTATACAACGAAGGATTGTGACGTTCTCGATCATATTTGCTGGAAATATTACGGCACATCAGACGCTGTGCACCAGGTGTTGCAGGCCAATCCGCATTTGGTGAAATTCGACTACGTCCTACCAAGAGGTGTACAGATCAAGCTTCCGGTGCTGGAAAAACAGCAAATCAATCGAGAGGTGCGGTTATGGGATTAATGACACCGGACTTTATAGTGAAAATCAACGGATCTGACTCAACGGAAATTATCAAAAAACGCTTGATTTCGATTTCAACCAATGATGAAGCAGGATTTAAAAGTGATTCCTGCGAAATTGTCCTTGACGACTTCGACGATGCCATCGCGTTGCCTCAATCTGGAGCAAAAATAGAGGTTTCGCTGGGATACAAAGAAACCGGAATCATAAAAATTGGCGATTATTTCCTGAAAGAAGTTTCAGTCGAAGGCCCGCGACAAGTCATGCATATTCGAGCACATGCAATTAACAACTCGCTGAGGTCTCAAATATCAGACTCTTTTGATGGAACCATTGGTGAACTGGTGAATAAAATCGCTACATCTCAAGGACTCAAACCAGCTGTTGCGCAGGAATTAGCTAATATCAAACTCGATAATATCGAGCAATTCGGCGAGAGCAGTTTGAATTTACTGACACGATTGGCAGGACAATACGGTGCAGTTGCAAAACCATCGAATGGATTTCTGGTGTTTGCGCCTGATATGTCGGCTTCGTCGGTTTCAGGACTCGCTTTGCCATCGCATACAATATATATAAATGACGTTTCCAATTACAAATGCGAATTTCGAGAATGCGAAAGTTACGGATCCGTCGTCACAAAATGGTACGACAAGAAAAACGCCACATATCAAGAAGCAAAAGTCGGCGACGGAGAGCCTGTCTACGAGATCAAAGAGGTCGCAAACGACGAAGAATCTGCAAAGAAAACGGCGGAAGCAAAACTAAAACGCATCGAGAAAGAAAATCTCACGTTCAATTTCAGCACACGAGGAATGCCAGAACTATTTGCAGAATCGGCGATTATTATCTCTGGTTTCAAGAAAAAAATTCCGACCAATTGGATAATGACGCATGTGCAACACTCGCTGAGTTCCAGCGGATTCACAACTTCAGTTACATGTTCAAACAAAATCGATAAGGAGGATTAATGTATTCAAGTAAATTTTTGAAAGCTTTTGACTATCTCATGTATCACGAAGGCGGATACTCTAATAACTCGGCAGATGCTGGAGGTGAGACCAAATTTGGCATTTCCAAACGCAGCTATCCGCATTTGGACATAAAAAAACTGACGCAAGATCAAGCTCGACAGATTTATTTCGTCGACTTCTGGTTGAAAGGAAAATACGAATCAATCAATGACGAAAATGTTGCGCTGAAGGCATTTGACCTGGCTGTGAATATCGGAATTCCACAGGCAAACAAACTAATTCAGAGAGCACTACGATCCACTGGAGTTTCAGTGGTCGAAGATGGCATTGTCGGGAAAATCACGCTCACGGCCATCAACAGCGCTGACAGTACCGACCTGCTGGCCGCTCTGAAATCCGAGGCCGCCGGATATTATAGATTGATTGCAAACATCAGTCCATCTCAGCAAACATTTATTAATGGCTGGTTACGGAGAGCGTATTCGTAAATATGAGGAAAAACATGCTAAAAGACTTAATTTTAAGCGAAAAAACGAAAGGAACTATCGCAATTGTTGCCGCTGTAGTAATGTATTTTACGCCAGATTACATCGATGCAATTATCGAAGCCGGACTTGCAGCTGTTGGAATTTCAAAGCTTGTGATTAAAGAAGAAGAGTGAATTTTTAAAAATACCTTTCACGCCGTCGAATATCAGCTCAAAACTATTTATTCAGACCATAACTACGACTTAATTCCGTGAAGCTTAAGGAGTGTGTTTAATGCTTTTTCGGTCGGATGATTGAACGGAGAGGTTATATATTTTGTATAAAATTCTTTCATAAACGTTCTTGCGTTTTGATCAGTTAGAGACACTAAACGCACTTCACTTTTTTGCTCATCGAGTGCATCAAAATCATACATGTGTGTCCAACGAAAAGCTTCTTGTTTTTCTAAAGATGAGTCCAAATCACTGAGCATATTGACATACAATACATCTCCTACTAGTTGAACGCCGATTATATTGTTTATTTCTTCAGGAAGATTCCACACATCAGTGACAGTCACTGCTAGTTTAAACGCCACATCATCAACGAATTTATCTTCATCTTTTTCTGCTTCATAGGATAAAGCAATATCACAAAACTCTTTCATAGAATCAACAAATGCCACCTTTTCTTCTTTTGATAGCTTGCCTAAGAAGGTTGCGATAGATGCTTTGATTTCGATGCGCATTTTATCAACGTCCGAAAACAATAAATCTTTTAGAAATGGATTATTCATGTACTCTTCATGATATTCACTATATCTACGATCAAAAACACTGCCTGCTAAACCACATATTCCATTAACCGCATGTTTTAGTTCATGTCTAAACAGAGCTGAAATATCTTTTTTGGAGGCTTTTTTATAACCCAAAATTGATATTTCTCCCTCAAATTTTGGTAATACTAATGTATTGATGTCAGAAGAAAAATTGACATCAAAGATCGGATATTCCGCTTTACCGGTTTCGCTAGCAGATGAAAAAATAAGTTTCTCTTTTTCGGAAGATTTGCTCTCATATTCATGGGCGGCTAAAAACAGTACTAAAGCCTGGCGGCCTGAATTTGAAGACAGAGAAATTCTAACATTTTCCATGAAATTCTTTTTGTATAATTCAACTTCTGCCGCGTTCGTTTTTACCAAGGTATCGAAATTTACAATCAATTCACTTGAGACAGAAATTTCGCTAGCTTTATCAGCGTCATCAAAAAGCTTTTCATATAAAGTAAGCAATTTGGGGTTGCTCTCTGAATGCAGCAGCCCTCTATAAAAACTTTCTCGTTCTTTTCCAAAAATTGCAAGATTCCCAAGTGCTTTTAAAATACTATTTGCGGTTATTATTCTTATGTTTTCAGACTTGAATCCATAAGCATTTTTTTGTTCTTGTGATAATTCTGCGAATAATTCAGGTGATATTTTTTCTGAAAAATTCAATAAATTAGCTTCGTCGTGTTTGAGGAAAAAAGATGCGTACATCTTTCGGGCTTCATATGTTATTTGAGAAGAGGCAAGATGAATAGATAAATCATCTCTATATTTCGTCAATGATTCACGCAGAAGTGAACCAACTTCGTCAATAACCGATTGTCTTATCGTTTCATTTAAGGACAATAATGAATTAATATTAGAAATATATGATCTTATAATTCCTCCTATATAATCCCAATTAAGAGATGGATTATCATCTTTAACTAAAAGAAATTTATTGCAATACTCCTCTTTGTCTTTTTGGCTCGTTGCCGGATAGTTTTTCGAAAACAGTGCATGCAGTTCTTTAATAATATGTTTTTCAGTATCTTTACGATATGCAGAAAGTTCAGGAGTCATTTTTAATTTAATTCCTTTCAGCCCTCCATCCGACACATCAAATTCCGCATGTTTAAACTTTTCTGCAGCTTCTCTTCCTTCTCGAGATAGAAACTCAATCGAGTAGCATGTTGTTAAAGAAAGCATAAGAGCAGTAATAGACAATGTCTTTACAAATAGTTTTTTCACGAAAATCTCCGTCAAAAAGACCAAATAAACATAATGCGAGGAATATATCGCGCACAACATGCCGAATCGGCGATTGCCATGTCAAAAAGTATTGCGTTATAAAAACGTATATCTATTCAATACATCTTCGTGTTCTTCTATACTACTATTGCTAATTATAGACAAAGCATCATATACCCTAGTTAAAGCATCAAATACTTCTGTATTTTTAGAATATTTTACAAGCTCATCATATCGATAAAAATGAGGTGACAACTTGGAGGTGAACTGCGATGGGTTGCCACATCCATGGCCACATCTTATTGGCTCTCCTAATTCTCTAGATATTGCAAAATCGCTCAACAAATTCATGCACAGTACTTTTTTTCCATCCTTTTCCCATACTCCTAGTCCCATTATCTGAAGAACTTCCATTGTATTCTTAAATAGACGACCTGCCGCTACTTCTGGTGATGTTGGATAATCATCTATCTGTGCATCGGTTGATGCATTTGGATTTCCATTTCTGATTTCTTCTAGATATTTTGCAAAAATGTCCTCTGGTACCTTAATTGAGTTCTCTTCAAGACATCGACGATTATATGCAATGTTTTCCTCGTTCTTTGTAATGTTTATGAGCTTAGATATAACATCCATTGTGTTGTCTTTCGAGTTCCAGCGTGCGAAATTTCCGGATATGGAATGCCCACATTCATGTGATAACGTGTATCTTATATCTGCAGGATATAAGGATAGACCGTTAGGCAAATTTAATGTTTTCAAAGGATTTTCATCTAACGAGTACAGATGCAACTGCCTATTATTCAATTCGATTTTGTTGTCACAATCAGACGTTGCGTTCTCTGCGCGAATAAAGCTCAATTTCTCCTTCTGTGTGGTAGGAGACTTTTCACAAGTCAAGCGCTGTATTTTCGTAGAGAAAAATGGTTGAGGCATTTCTACTCTTGCAATCAGGGTGATAAAAGCATCCATGCATGCTTTGCTTTCTTTGCATCCTTTCAATGCATTACGCGACACTTCTTCTTTTAGACCTTCATCGTTTTTTAAATCTTTATCAAAGAAAACGCAATCATTATTTAGATAATTTTCTATACACTTAATTGCTTCACTTTCGTTTTTTGCCTTCAAAAGATTTAAAAAGCGCTCCTTTTCACTTGCAGAAAAACCCATTCCTCCAATTATAGACTTTGCATCCATATAGCGTATTTCATAATCATCGCCTAAACCAAGTCGACTTTTCAAATCGTCGGCAGCAGCCACTTCAGCACTATCTTCAGGTCTGCGAGATACTTTACGCACTTCATGGAAGACAACCTTTCTTCTATCACTTTTTTTGGCTGCCACAAAATTTTTTGCCGCGTCCTCATTGTGTTTTTTTGAATTTTTTATGTTTGCTTCAGCTTCCCTCAATTCTTTCGATTGTTCTTTTGCGCCTTCAAGCTCTTTCTCTGCATGTTTGCGTTTCGTCGTCAAATCGTCAAATTTTATCCACAATTCCTTTACTTCTACTGCTATCGTTTTTTTCTGTTCTTCCGATTGTGCATTTGCTTCTTGCAGTTTGCAATGCAAATTATACCATTTTATGCAAGCCTCTTCTTCTTCTGCCTTCAATTTATTTAACGCCACCCATTCATTGGTTTTTGCCAACATATCTTCGAAGTCTTTTTTTGCTTTTTCGACGGTTCTTTTTGTATCGCTATATTTTGCCAATAGATTACTGTAGGCTAGAAATTCGTTATATGCTTCTTCCGGCGACACTTCTATCGCTGGTACGACTGCTGTTCTCATTGTTGCAGTCGTTGTCTCTTCGCCTGAAAGCTTTATATAGGGAATATTTATACTACTATTTGCTGCACTTAAGTTAAAAACCGCAGTTACAATAGTTGTATACAATACTTTTTTCATCTTTTGGCCTCCGTTGTAAAAAATAACAAAACTACCATAACGCAATAATTACAGAAATATATATAGCTGCCTTTGGGCAAAAAAACAAGTAAAAAATATTCGCAACACAGACTCTAATGACTTTTCCGTCAGCACCGATTGTGCTGATAATGGTTACTGTGTAACGCTATGGAGCTCCAGTAATGTTTTCCAAGCTCTTTCTGTCGGTTTACCAATTCCGTTATCATAGCAGTAACATACAATTTTTTTGAACCACGCTTCAATATCAGCATCTGGAGCTAATCCATTTATCGTTAATTCAAGATCTGCTTCGAAGACTGCAGAAGTAGCGAATTTAGCGTGTGCCTCGTAAGGCCAACGGATAGCTTCCATTTTTTCAAGTGAACAATCCATATCGCTCAATGTATTGATGAAAAGAGTATTTTCAACAAGCTGTATGCCAATTAGATTATTGGTTTCTTCCGAGCAACAGTGCCACATTTCCCCAATTGCCCTCAATGCAAGTTTATGAGTTAACTCTTTCATGAATTCGTCTTTTTGTTGTAGGATATCCGCGGTTATCGGGCTAACTTTGACTCCAGAACCAGCATAATCAATAAGGAAATCCTGCATTGTTTTTCTAAACAGTTCTAGTAAACAATTATCTTTACCAAATTGGTTTAGCGCTGTGCTAATTTTTTGTCCAATGATTGATTTCAAATCTTCCAAACGATTAAACATAAGTTCCTTCAAAAAAGGATTTGCAAAATAGTTCTCTAGAAACGGCAAGCTGTAATTGCCTAAACCAAGCGATGTGTGTGTGCCGTGATTAAATTCGTGCATCAGCGCATTAAGTAAAGTAATTTTCATTGAACCGGACACTAGAGTAAGCGCAGGAACTAATCCTTGAATGTTAAACTGCATATCGCTACATCCAATGGTTAAAAATGGGTATTCCATTGTAGGCTCTTCTGTAGATTCGATGAAAATCCCACCTGACCACTGCTTTAACGACACAATTGGTTTCTTGATATAATCTGACATGTATCCAGAAGATTCCAACATGAGGGCTTTTTGGGGTGCTCGCGTCTTCATGCACTCATTTGCAGCCAAAAATAATATCAACGATTTTCTTCCGGCTTCAGAGTAACGTAAACTTGCATCCACCATGGTCATGAATTTTGCAATGTTCGCAGTTGTCGGCTGTTTTCTTCTATAAACATATGGTCCATCGACACAATTAACGTCAACAAAAATAGATCTTTCTACCAGCTGTCTATATTCTTGCAAAATCAACGGATAACTGTTCTCTGGAGAAGTGGTAAGTAATCCTTTATAAAAAGCAATTTTAGCAGCGTCAATATGTGCATCAAGGCCTTTTAGTATGCTTTCCGCCGTCAATTTACGAACATTGAAAGAGCCATCTAACAATGGAGAAGACAATTCAAATGGTTCTGAAAACGCTTCCATGTTTTTTTCACTATGTTCGATTTGTAGGGATCTGATGGCGTGAATTTTATCGCTCTCTCCTCGATCTATGACAGAACTGTCTCCCTGCGATTCATGATTTGTTGTTGGCACGATTTCCATTGAATACGAAGTATTCTCAAGCAACACAACTGCCAATATTCCGCCAATCAAGCGATGTCTCATTATATTTTCCTTTTTTTATTTTGTCGACGACAATAAAGCACCGCCGACCTTTAATGTTTGTCAATTGACTCATTCGTTCTCAGCTTACCTTCGTACTCTTCAACGCAAGCTCTAATGGCTTTGCCGTTAGTACCGAGGGTATTGCAAAGCCACTTGGCACATGTGTTTACATTAACTGGCATGCGATCATATTAGTAGTTGTTAAGCATTCTTAACTTTTTTACTTGGAAACAACCAATTCCAACCACTCTTTATAGCGCTCCAACATTTTTTTATGGTTAGTTTTGTCTCATATTTCCATGAGCTACTATGTAGAATGGAAAACAACGCATCATATGCTTTCGTTTTAGAGTATTTAAAATATGTACTATCATCGATACCGGCGTGCCCCCATCTTATTGGTTCCCCCAGTTCCATAGATATGGCAAAATCACTCAACGGATTTATGCATAACACTTTTTTCCCGTCATTTTCAAATACTCCCAGTCCCATTATTTGAAAGACCTCCATTGTATTCAGAAATAGTTCTTTTGCCAAATCTGCCGTTAATGGTTCTGTCGTTTCTAATTCAAGTTCTTTGGCCCTTTTGGGGTTTCTTTTTAAGCCATCTTGATTTTCTGGCCATAATTTTTTAAAATAATCGCTAGATTCGTCATAATTATATCTACGAGTTACAAGTTTAGCTACAATTGCCATTGTAGCTTCCTCGGAAGCGAACTTTGCAATATCGGCAGATATTGAATGTCCGCATTCATGAGATAATACTTCGCTCATATCTGAAGGATAACTGAATAAACCATTTGATAAGTTTTTTATTTTCGATAAGCCATCGTGTAACGATTGAAAATAGAGTCCTTTATTATTATATTCGATTTTATCGAGAGTCGATTTTGGGCTATCGCTGGCGCGAAATGACAAACGCCCCCATTTTTGAAGAATGGCATTCATGGTATTAATCCTTGTCGATAAAAACGTTTGAGGCATTTTCGTTCTTGCAATCAGAGTAATGAAAGCATTCTGATATATCGTGCTTTTTCTACACCCCTCCAATATATTGCGCATCACTTCTTCTTTAAGACCTTCACGAGTGAGAGAGCATTCCTTGTTTAGATCATCTATACCATTAACGATGTAATCACATTCATCCAAATATTTTTCGATATACTCAATTACTTCTTTGTTGCCTTTTGCGGCGCTCAAAAAACCTAAAAGTTTATCTTTTTCATCTTTAGGCAGCTCCATTCCTTCGATTAGAAATGCAGGATCCATATAGCGTACTTCGTCTGTGTCCTCAAAGCCCAGTAGTTTTTTAAAATTGTCAACAGCCGTCTTTTCACTGACATCTGGTTCGCGAGATACTTTGCATGCTTCATGAAAAACCGCCTTTTGCTTCAATAAATTGTAGGCTTCTTTCTTTTTTTCTGTCGCTTTTTCTTTCGCTTCATTCAGTTGTTTAGCTGTTTCATCAAGCGCATCAAAACACTTTGTTTGCTCATTTTTATCTTGATAAAAAGGATGTATTATCATATCAATATATCTTCTCCTCAGATTGTTGTAAGCTTCTGCTGGTTTCCGCTCATTTTCTTCGGCTGCCATAATTTGGTTGTATGCTTCTTCCGATGATATCGTTTCTATCTGTGGTGTGACGGCGGCTACTGGTGCGTTATCATCAAGAATCAGTGCATTATTATTGTTCATAGCGCTCAAATCGAGAACTGCTGCTATAGCAGTTATACATAGTACCTTTTTCATCTTTTAATCTCCGTTGTAAAAAATAACAAAACTATCATAAGGCAATAATTACAGAAATATATATAGCTGCCTTTGGGCAAAAAAACAAGAGCATAATGTAAAAATGTCTGCAATACGGATGTTTTTTTTGCTTTGTTTCTTTTTCTTTAATAAACGTATATATGAATCCATCGAGAAAAAAGCATTCTCTCCGGCCATTGTTTTCGCGTTATATGCAAAATCATTCGATGCAAAATTAATATCTGAAGCTGGACGATACGACATTCCCGATATAAAAGTTTTATCAGGTGATAATTTCTCCGGACACATACTTCTTGCGTCTTGTCAATTCGATTGTTACATGGATGTTTATATATTGTATGCCAATAAAGACAGAAGCATCGAAAAAATTTGCATTAGAGAATGCGACCATTCCGAGATGGTTAAGGGAAATCGTTTTTCGGTAGATTACGGAAAGCCATCTTTCTATAAATGGGATTCAGATAAGAAAACGCTTACATTTTTTGATCATGAATTGGTTCAAAATCGCGAAGATATAAAAACATGTACTACGAAAAAGATTTTACATTTATTCCAGAAAAAAAGCGGTGGATTCTTCATGAATCGCGAAAAGTGCCGTATCCATATGGAAAGTAAGGCAATGAAAAAAACGCTTATTCTTCTTTTGCTGCTGGGAGGATGCACAGATCCTACCGATGATCACGGGCGTTTCATAAAATTTTAGAGAAATATTTAGTTGATATTTCAGGCAACTCACTTGATCCGTTATAAGATTCAAAGCACGTTGTTGTGTGAAAAACGTCACCATTGCTCGTTTTTTCTGCTACTTTTTGATGTGTTTTATGTAGTACAAACGCAACAGCGTGAGGCACTAACGCTCGAAATCGCTCAAATATCGAACGAACATATCTCTAAAATTTTATGAAACGCCCGTGACCGATGATAGATCTCAAGTCAGCAACCTTCATTGTGAATACGAAAAATATACCGGCGAAGTCAATGCCAAAAATATTCCACACGGAAATGGAAAATATACGTACTCAGATGGACGTGTCTATGAAGGTGATTTTGTGGAAGAAGTGCCACATGGCAAAGGAAAAGGAATAAAACCAGGAGTGTGCGTCATTGAAGGAGATTTTGAGGGGGGGGGGGAGATCACCAAATGGAAAAGTAAAGAGAACGTGTCCAGATGGAGTCTACAGAGGAACGTTCAGAAACGGTAAGCAACAGGGAAAAATAAAAATGGAATGCAATGATGGAAAAATCGTATACGGAGATTTCATGAAAAGTAAAATGCCG
>BNWE01000026.1 GCA_025998595.1 Alphaproteobacteria bacterium
CAGATGTGGCGAAAGTCGTTGATTTTCCAGAGCCAGACGGCCTTCTGAAAATGGGAAATTCCTTGAAAGAAATGTCGCGAACGATTCCGCTTTCGGCCGAAGGACTGGCGCAGATTACAGCGTCAGGCGGACAACTTGGCATTGCATCACAAGACCTTATCGGCTTTACGGAATCGGTAGCAAAAATGTCCACTGCGTTTGATATGACAACCGCGGAAGCTGGCGATGCGATGGCTAAATTATCAAACGTTTTCCAGATTCCGATTACGGACTTAACGCAACTTGGAGATGTAATCAACCATCTCAGTAACAATACGGTCGCGAAGGCAAAAGAAATAATTCCAGCATTGAATCGCGCTGGAGGTTCAGTGAAGTCATTCGGATTGTCAGCGCAACAAGCTTCCGCGTTGGTTGGAACAGTGATTGGCCAGGGGAATAGTGAAGAAAAAGCTGGAACAGCCGTTGACGCAATACTTCGAACGCTCGTGACCGCTGAGAAACTCGGTCAAAAAGGTCAAAAAGCTTTTGGCGCGCTCGGCATCAGTGCGCAAGAAATGAAAAAAGCGATTGCCGTAGATGCGCAAGGTGCATTGATGCAGTTTTTGGAGGCTGTGGCAAAAATCAAACCACAGGAACGCACCGGAATTTTGGTGGATATTTTTGGAAAAAATTTTCAAGGAGAGGTTGGGAAACTTGTTAATAATTTAGGTGAGTACAGAAAAGCAGTGGCGTTTATTTCCGATCCAAAAGCCTACGGTGGATCTATGGAAAAGGAATTTCAGGCACGAGCAGCAACAACAGCAAACAACTTACAGTTGCTAAAAAATTCCATCAGTGAAATTGCTATGTATCTTGGAGAAACGCTGCTGCCGTCGATAAATAAACTGGTGGACGGCTTGAGAGCCATTGGATCAACTGTTTCTGATTTTGCCAAGACTCATCCTGGAGTTGTAACGGCAATTACTGGCACAGTCGGCGTTTTGATTTCATGCAAAGTCGCAGCAATTGCTTTGGGCTACGCCTGGACTTTTGTGAAGGGCGGAATTTTGAGCGCCAGCGTTGTGATTAAGGGAATTCAGGTTGCATTTGCGATACTCCAAACGAAACTTTTGGCTGCTGGAACTGTTTTACCGACTGTAACCACTGCGTTTCGAGCTCTAACTGCGGTTGTGGCAGCAAATCCAATCGGAGCCGCAATAACAGCGCTTGCAGTTGGAGCGACGCTCATCATCGCGAATTGGGAAAAGGTGAAGGAATTTTTCACTACAATCTGGGATAGTATCAAACCGATCTGGGAAAAATTCTCAAATTTCGCGACAGGAATTTTCGATAAAATCACGTCGCCATTTGCGGCCATAAAATCCAGCATTGGAAGTTTGTTCAGCTCATCTGACGAGAAAAAATCTCCTGATGTTAAAGAATCAACTCCAAAGGCAAACGATAGCACTATGCCTGAGTCAAAAAAATCATGGATCGGCAGTCTGTTCAGTTCGTCTGATGAAAAACAAAAAAACGAATCACTGAAATTACCTCAAATTTCAAAGACGAATGTGAACAAAAATCAGACGAACAACATAAACATAAATGTGACGACAACTCCTGACCAAAATCCAACGTCAATTGCAAATTCAGTTTCGGAAAAAATGAAGGAATTTTCCGGAGCGTTTTTGTATGACCCGATCGGCGAGGTGCCATAATGATTTTAGGCGATTTCAAATTTTCCATTCGAACTGCTGCAAATCATGGATTCAAGCGATCGACAGATTACAATAACGCAAAAATCGATCACATTGGAGAGCTGCCGTATTTCCAGCGGCTGGGAATTAGTGGTGACAAAATCGACATCGATGGCGTATTTTATCCTGATTTCACAGGAAATTATAAAACCATAGACAATTTGCGAACGTCTGCACTGGCGAGTCATCCTCATGTTTTGATTACGGATGCAGGTGACGTTTTAGGGACATTTGTTATCTCAAATATCAGCGAAACTCAAAGCCATTTCAAACCGGATGGCACACCACGAAAAATCGAATTTTCTCTCAGTTTAGAGCGCACATCCGAAGAAAGCACTGAAACTTTATCCGGATTTTTGAGTGTGGCCAGCAATTTATTGGAGAGGTTGATTAAATGGTGATTTATACAACGAAAGATTGTGATGTTCTCGATCACATCTGTTGGAAATATTACGGCACATCAGACGCTGTGCACCAGGTGTTGCAGGCTAATCCGCATTTGGTGAAATTCGACTACGTTTTACCAAAAGGTGTGCAGATCAAACTTCCTGTGCTGGAAAAACAGCAAATTAATCGAGAGGTGCGCCTATGGGATTAAAAACACCGGATTTTATCGTGAAAATAAACGGATCTGACTCAACGGAAATTATCAAAAAACGCTTGATTTCTATCTCGACCAACGACGAAGCTGGATTCAAAAGCGATTCCTGCGAAATTGTCCTTGACGACTTCGACGATGCCATCGCGTTGCCTCAATCTGGAGCAAAAATAGAGGTTTCGCTGGGATACAAAGAAACTGGAATCATAAAAATTGGCGATTATTTCCTGAAAGAAGTTACCGTCGAAGGACCACGACAAGTCATGCATATTCGAGCGCACGCCATTAACAATTCTCTACGATCTCAAATATCAGACTCTTTTTCTGGGACTATCGGCGAATTAGTAGAAAAAATTGCTGCATCTCAAGGGCTCAAACCAGCTGTCGCGCAGGAATTTGCTAATATTAAGCTGGATAATATCGAGCAATTTGGCGAAAGCAGCTTGAATTTGCTAACACGCATCGCAAGTCAGCACGTAGCTGTCGCGAAACCATCAAATGGATTTCTGGTGTTTGCGCCGGATATGCGAACTTTGTCGGTTTCAGGACTCGTTTTGCCATCGCGTACAATATATATAAGAGATGTTTCCAACTACAAATGTGAATTCCGCGAATGCGAAAGTTACGGATCCGTCGTCACAAAATGGTACGACAAGAAAAACGCCACATATCAAGAAGCAAAAGTCGGCGACGGAGAGCCTGTCTACGAGATCAAAGAGGTCGCAAACGACGAAGAATCTGCAAAGAAAACGGCGGAAGCAAAACTAAAACGCATCGAGAAAGAAAATCTCACGTTCAATTTCAGCACTCAAGGAATGCCGAAATTATTCGCAGAATCAGCGATAATTATCTCTGGTTTCAAGAAAAAAATTCCGACCAACTGGATCATTACGCATGTACAGCACTCCCTAAGCTCCAGCGGATTCACAACCTCAGTAACATGCTCAAACCAGCGTGACGCTGGACCCGTTTTACTTTTGCAATTACAAGGAGACATACAATGCAACCAGAACGAAGCATAAACGCAGGTGCTGCAAGCACTAAATTTCTAAAGGCTTTTGAGTACCTCATGTATCACGAAGGCGGATACTCAAACAATCAGGCAGACGCTGGCGGAGAGACCAAATTTGGCATTTCGAAGCGTAGCTATCCACATTTGGACATAAAAAAATTGACTCAAGACCAAGCTCGACAGATTTATTTCGTCGACTTCTGGCTGAAAGGAAAATACGAATCAATCGACGACGAACATATCGCACTGAAAGTATTTGATCTGGCCGTGAATGTCGGAATTCCACAAGCAAACAAACTAATTCAAAGAGCGCTACGATCTACTGGGGTTTCAGTGACTGAAGATGGAATCGTCGGTCCAGTCACATTGAAAGCCATAAACAACGCTGACAGTACAGACTTGCTGACCGCTCTGAAATCCGAGGCTGCAGGGTATTATCGATTGATTGCGAACATCAATCCATCGCAGCAAAGGTTTATCACCGGATGGCTCAATCGTGCATATAGTTAAATGGAGGAAAATCATGCTAAAAGACTTAATTTTGAGCGAAAAAACCAAAGGAACTATCGCAATTGTTGCCGCTGTCGTCATGTATTTCACACCGGATTACATCGATGCGATCATCGAAGCCGGACTCGCGGCGTTTGGAATCTCAAGGCTCGTGATTAAAGAAGAAGAGTGAACTTCTACAAAAACCAACTCATAAAAATACCCAATAAAAATCTATAGTATTTTACCAAAAATAAACATATCATTCGTAGGATATGTTGATTGTGTGGTAGGTGTAGTATGCGGAAATTATTGTTGAGTTGTTCGATTTGTAGCTTGTTTTTCTCCTATGTATATGCCGAAGATGAAGTAAAACAGGAAGCATCCGCATGTGAAGGAGCCAAAGACTTCGAGGGATTCAGCATTGGAGTTGGCATAAATATCGGATTGCAGGACACTTTAGCATCTGGAAATAGAGAGTTCAAAGATGTCCCTGAGAGTAAATATTCAACGACATTTGCAGGAAGAGTCGCTGTAGGATATCAAAAGGCTGTTTGTGGTAATTTTCTACTGGGAATCGAAGCCGGAATCGACATGGGATCCAGACCAAAGCCCCTTAAAGTCGGCGGCGAGTTACGCGAAAATTCCATCGGTTTTCGATATCTGTGTAGACAATATGCATTATCGCAAATAATAAATTCTTATTATAGATCTTTTGATCCCTATACAATACCTGCCGGAGATAATACTCCGACCGTAGATGGCAATGTATGGCGTAACTTCCTAAAGGTAAATAGATATTTGGGTGGAGCCTCAAATGCTGATGTTCCAGGATTAATAAATATAGATGGTACTCCGGGCTCGACTATCTCCACTTTTATAAATGGCGCTTACAGTCCTCTATATGAAGAAAACGGGAGTAATACTAATGCTACGTATTTGAGTTGCATAGAAGAATTGGCTGCACACAATATATCGCTTATTGGCAACGGCAGTCTATCGACGGGCATGAAAGAAATAAGGGATTTTATAGTTTCCAATAATACTGATCTCGCTAACACCTTAAAAAGTATTGGAGAAGGGCCTATTGGAAACGGTGAAGATAATCCTGTTGGAGATACGGCTATAAATGGGCAAGCGAACAGTATCGATTGGTGGGAAGCCGGAGAAATTGCTCTTTTAAGCGGCACACGTGCTAATGATTTTGAGCGGCTTGGAATAACCAAGAACTCCCAACAAACATTGTTTTGTGGAGATATCGAACGTGTTAATGATGCCATGGAGTGGGCACGTGGCAACATGCAAATGGACGACACTGGTATAGACGCAAATGGAAATGTAAAAACCAAATCTTCGTTTAACGCTTCTCCTTATGTTGCACTAAAATTCGGATACTTTTTCACTGAACTCAATGCATGTTTATATATGAAAGCCGGAGCAACGCAACTAACAGGACGAATCACTCCGGAAAACACTTCTTATAAATTAAAAGACGACAGTTTCAGAAAAATTACTCCATTGTTTGCGGTCGGATATAGTCGAAACATTGGCAATAACTTTGCAATCGACATTGAGCTTTCAAAAACCTTGAAAACCAATAAAAATCTATCGATTGAAACACCGTACAAGTACACCATAGATAACAAAGTAAGAATTAACAAAACAGATGTCACAATCATGCTAACATACGGATTATAAGAAGCAAAAGCAGCGCTAAAAATTTAGAATCATGCGCTGCCTTCCAGGGCTGCCTCATGAAAAATTGTTGTGATTTTTTTGTTGGTATTTCAGTGGGTTTACTCAAGCTGCCATAAGACACAAAGCGCATTGTGGTCTAAAAAAACATAGCAATTGATCGTTTTTTCTGCTACTTTTTTGTACATCTTTATGCTATGCAAGTTTACCAAATGAAGCTTCACGGCTTGAAGACGCTCAAATATCAGATTGATGTATCGCTAAATTTTCATGAGGCAGCCTTGTGCTGCCTTCTCTAATATAGTGAACCCATTTTGAAAGTGCGCTAATATATATTTTTCGCTCAAAAATCAGCACTACTGTGTAACAAATAAACACCTTGATAGTAAATTGCCTATATCATTCGACAAAGGAACTATTTAGCGAACTCGAAACTACCATCTGGTTTTGTAACGATACTAACTCCGATCTTATATTTAAGATCTTCTGAAGTAGCTTTCACCAAGGTGTCCATCTCTTGAAACATACTAAGCGCAGCCTGATATTCCACCGGATGTTTTAAGCTCCCTCCATCTTCTTCTATTTTTTTCAAAGATATCAGCTGTTTTCCGATAAGATCACTAGCCAGCCGCAAACTCGCAGAAGCTGCAGCGAAGTTATATTCCCCAAAAGTTTTCAAACTTGATATCGAGGCCAATATCCTGGTGTCACTTTCTATATTTTCATAATCAATGCTGTCCCAGACCACGTTTTTTCCATACAATCGCTGCGATATATTATCAACATAGCTTTGAAGAGCCTCTTGTTTGTGCTTCGCATCATTCACCTGCGGTAGCAAAGTAACAGTTGTCCCAATTTTACTGGGATTTCCACTGTTTTCAGCTAGTTCCATACATTCGGCGAAATCACTATACCATAAAAACGTCGACAACATCGCTGAGCACAAAAAGTTTCTTTTGTTCATAACAATCCTCCAATCAATAAAAACATCTACACATCTATAATTGAGAAGGTGTTTCGTTCTTTCTGGATCCACATGTCGCGCTATGCGCTCTTTTGGATGGCAAAAACACAAAAACCATCGTCATTTATAGCCTCACAGGAACATATGAACCCATCTGAATAAAAACACACTCACAATTCATTTGGTATATAGCAAAAACACCCAATGCACATCATTCCTGACAAAGTTAAGAATCCAGAAAATTCTTGAAAACACTAGACATCACAATTATAGTACCAAACTACAACTGATTGTAGACTCGTGTATTTTTTTTTTCAACACTGAAACCAAAAGTTGTGGCACAATTGTTGGGTGCACCATAGTATAGGCGATTCACTATCAAAGCGTTTGTTGGTCACAAAATAACACTGCTTTTTGAGTGAAAAACATTCTCATGTTAGCGCACTTTCAAAATGAGTCCACTATATCATTGTATCCCAAAACACAGAAACATCACATATATATAAAATGCAAAAATATTTTTCTAAAAAACGCCAAAAAATTAACTTTTTGTAAACTTTTGTGCATTATCCTGTATATGGTTTAATTTAGTGAGGATAACTATGGATCAATTAATAAAAGTAGCGTTAGCTATAGTGATGTGTTTTTGTACGTACTATGAGGCAAGCGGAATAGCCCCTGTCGATGATACAGGTCAGTATTCTGATATGAAACTGGACACGCTCGTTGCAAAGAGCCAATCAGATGGTAAGGGATATGCGGCTTGGGATATAATTGTAAAGCACATTGACAAATTGCAGGAATACGTTAGAGATATAAAAAAAGTATTGGATGGTAAGCCGTTGGGTCATGATATTTTCCTACATAAAGATCTAGAGGAAGCAATTGGATCATTAGGGCAAATACGAAGCTTGAAAACTTTTGGGCAAAATAACTACGCTGCAGCTTCTGCGAGTTTGCGGCTGGCTAGTGATCTTATCGGAAAACAGCTGATGTCTTTGAAAAAAATTGAAGAAGATGGGGGAAATTTAAGACATCCGGTGGAATATCAGGCTGCGCTTAGTATGTTTCAAGAGATGGACACCTTGGTGAAGGCTACTTCAGAAAATCTTAAAGATAAGGTCGGAATTAGTATAGTTGCAAAACCAGATGGTAACTTAAAGTACGTCAAATGATATTAGGGAAAGCGGCTGCATGATTCTAGGTTTGTCATTGCGGCTGCTTGCAGGCTTCATTTTGGAACATTATATAGTGAAAGTTAGAAGCGCTAATAAACAAGGTTGCCCTAACCCAATAAAGCACAAAAGCAATATTTGCATTGCGTGTGAATTTTTTCTAAAAACACAGAAAAAATTAATTTTTTTGTATTTTTTGCATATTGTCATATGTGATCTGATTAATGGAGATAGTTATGTGTCAATTAATAGAAGTAGCAATAGCTATAGTGATGTGTTTTTGTACGTATCATGATGCTCGTGGAATGATTGGACATGGAAAATTTGTTCACCAAAAAATGCCATCCGGAAAGCAAGATCCGCACTATATGGCCAAAAAGGCCAACGCAGACCATATTGCAAAATTAAAAAGTTACATTAGAGAGATCAAAAAGATATTGGATGGTGAACCATTGGGGGCTAGTGTTTTTCTGGATCCAAATCTAGAGAAAGCAATTGGATCATTAGGGCAAATACGAAGCTTGAAAACTTTTGGGCGAAATAACTACGCTGCAGCTTCTGCGAGTTTGCAGCTAGCCACAGATCTCATCGGAAAACAACTGATATCTTTGAAAAAAATAGAGAAAAATGGAGGGAATTTAAAACATCCGGTAGAATATCGGGCTGCACTTAGTATGTTTCAAGAGATGGACACCTTGGTGAAGGCTACCTCAGCAGACTTAAAAGATAAGATAGGAGTTAGTATAGTTGAAAAACCAGATGGTAACTTAAAGTTTGGAAAATAGAGTAATAGTAGGAGATGATAACTATGGATCAATTAATAAAAGTAGCGTTAGCTATAGTGATGTGTTTTTGTCCGTACTATGAGGCAAGCGGAATAGACCCTGTCGATGATACAGGTCAGTATTCTGATATGAAACTGGACACGCTCGTTGCAAAGAGCCAATCAGATGGTAAGGGATATGCGGCTTGGGATATAATTGTAAAGCACATTGACAAATTGCAGGAATACGTTAGAGATATAAAAAAAGTATTGGATGGTAAGCCGTTGGGGCATGATATTTTCCTACATAAAGATCTAGAGGAAGCAATTGGATCATTAAGGCAAATACGAAGCTTGAAAACTTTTGGGCAAAATAACTACGCTGCAGCTTTTGCGAGTTTGCAGCTGGCTAGTGATCTTATCGGAAAACAGCTGATGTCTTTGAAAAAAATTGAAGAAGATGGGGGAAATTTAAGACATCCGGTGGAATATCAGGCTGCGCTTAGTATGTTTCAAGAGATGGACACCTTGGTGAAGGCTACTTCAGAAGATCTTAAAGATAAGGTCGGAATTAGTATAGTTGCAAAACCAGATGGTAACTTAAAGTTTGGAAGTGTACAAGTTGGCGATAATTCGTCATCGAGTAGAGCTTCGGCCGCAACAAGTGGCGCATCGTCAACATCAAACAACACCACATCCGTGACAGGTTGCTCTGGTGCTGGCACTGGTGGAAGTGGCAATCCATCAACGACAAGCGCAACTGGTGGTAGAGGCGATAGCTCAGCAACAATAAATCCAGCTGGCAGTGGTTCAACAAAAAGCAGTAACTCATCATCGCCAAGCGATCTAAGTAGCACAAGCGGCTCTGGTTCTGGTTTATTTGGTGATCATTCTGGCGCTGGTTTATTAGATAGCATGCAAGCATCAAGCAGTTCATCACCAAGTGGCGCGAGTAGTACTCCATCACCGAGCAAGCTCCTATCAGCAAACAGCGCTCCACCAGCAGCAAGTGCGAACGGCATGGTGAAGAACAGCAACTCAGACGACGCATTTATAAGAATGTACAAATCTGCTAGAATAATGTATGAAAGCTATCAAACAATGTACAAAAATCATCAAAAAAAATACAGCACTCCAGCAATTGAGGAATTGCGCCAACAAATCGATAACGCGCGTCAAAAATTGATTCCAAATGCAGAAAATTATAACTCACTTAAGCAAAATGACAAAATACTTATGAGAATCGATAAGTTATATCAAGAAATTGATGGGTTGTGTCAACAAAATAGCAAAAGCTCTCATCAACGTCAAGTAAAGGCTCGTTCTGCGACGAGTCCAGCTAGTAACGGAAGCGCTCCAACCAAAAACAGCAGTCTAAGTGAATCGACAAACAGTCTAAACTCTGGAAGCAGTGTAGGGGCAGCCCAAAGCAGCAGTCGAAGTAACAAAATAGGCAGTGAATCAGGCAACAACGACGCGAATGCTGTGCGCGATGTAACTGACATAAACGTCAGTTGGGATATGAGGCCACATTATGCCCCTGTTGAAAACGCTTTTTGTGATAGAGAGTATTAATTATAACGCAGCGAGCGTGACTTTTGCAGTGGCAAAAGAAGCGCTTAGCGGCAGCAATGAGAAAGAAAAAGAGAGAAAACAATCCTTCACTTGAGAATGCACAGCTAGGCTCGTCTTTTTTCATTTTGGAGGCGAATCTAGCTCGTGTTAGAAGTAGCACCATGGCTATTGTAATAACGCCATAGACGACTCAAGAATCCATCCACAAAAAATCACCAAAACACTGCGTAATTTCTTCTCGTTCCACTCACTTACCGCTGAAACTCTCTAAACCTGTTTTGTCTGCTGTGTAATTGCCTCAAAAATATCTCGCATTTTCAATAAATTACAGCGCGTGCTTCATGATTCTCCAGACACGCGATTTTGGAGAATGGAGAGAGAATTTTCGGAGAAAAAAGGCGAAAGATGATAAAATGCGCTTAAAACAATATGATTTTTAAACTTATGTAGGTGATATTTATTTCAATAAAATAACCGACTCAAAAGCCGCATAGCCTGGCGGAGAGAGGGAGATTCGAACTCCCGGTACGGTTGCCCGTACAACGGTTTTCGAGACCGCCACGATCGACCACTCTGTCATCTCTCCGATTTGTCTCTAACATTGGTAGAGGAGGTGCCTCCTAATACGAACTTATTCTCCGTTTTTTATTGACAGCTTTATCGAGATATTCCAAGCGGTTATCGTTTGTCCGTTAACCTTTCGGACGATCGTCCTCTTCAGGTGCCCCTAACGAACCATGGTTTTTGCGATGGAAGTGGCTAGCAAAAACGAGTACAACGAACGATGTACTCAACATTACTCAGCCACAACTTGTCCGTTAATCTTTTGGACGATCGTCCTCTTCAGGTGCCACTAACGAATCCGAGTTTTTGCGATCAATATCCATCCAAAAGTCCATCCACAAAAAAACATTAAAATTCTTGTCATTCTGGCTCTGGTTGTGCTATAATCATATAAATGATAGACCTGTTGCGAATTGAATCTCTTGCTCCTGAAGATTTTCGCGATTAGGTCTGGTGTATTATGGCCTCAATTAGTAGATCGGTGATTGGTGTGGATACTGAAAAAAAAATTGAATATGCGTCTCCTTTGTACGACTGCTCATTTAAGCAGCTGTTGTCGTTGGATGGCGAAGGCGGCGACTCTATTGCTGTGTCATTGATAAATTCTCTGGTGCCTGATTTTCAGGAGAATCCGATTGTATCTTTGAAATTAGCCTTCCTCGACATGCCCGCCGTAGAGAAATGCGATATTGGAGCATTTTCAATGGATTATCACGCCATTAATGAACGGAATGAGCGTTTGCTTCTGGAGTGTCAAGTATTCAGGCACATAAAATTCGATGAAAGAGCGCTGTTTTATGCTAGTCGTGTATATTCCAATCAATTTGCCTCAGTGAAAAACATAAAAGATTCAGATTCAGGGAGCTGGTTTGAAAGACTTAATCGAGTATATGCGATACAAATACTTGACTATGATTCTAATCGGATAAGGGGAATCCATAGCCCTAATTGCGAGGACGAACTGCTAAAGCGGGTTTCAAAAAATCCAATGCAAGATGGAGTTTTTTTGAAGCATTATGTCATGAGGGATCGTTTTTCCGGTCAGGAGATTGACTATCTGCAGATGATCCAGCTGGAACTTCCGAGAGCTGAGAGGTTTTTAAGTTTGTTTCCACCGACCGCCAATTTGACGGCAATGCAATGGTGGTTAAGCATTCTAAAACATGCCAAAGAATTTACCGAAGAGTATGTAGAAAAATTACACAAGGAGAGAATCATGCCTGATATTGTTTATGAAGGGTTTAGTCGGATGAAATATGCAAAATGGAATCCAAGCCTGCAAAACGAGTATATGAATAGTGTGGAAATGCGCAGAATTTATGATACTCAAATCACTATGGATTTAAATGAAGCTGATGCAAAAGGTAGAGCAGAAGGCAAAGCGGAGGGCATCGCTATCGGCAAAGCGGAAGGCAAGGCGGAAGGCAAGGCGGAAGGCAGTCTGAATAAAGCGAGAGAGACCGCATTATCAATGCTAGCTGATGGAATGTCAGTAGCTACAATTAGCAAGTATACAGGCCTTTCGACAAAAGAACTCGAACAACTAAAAGCTCAGTAGGAGCATTTTGTTTAGCAAAACCCCATCATTTTTTCCTGCTTTTCCCAAATGTAGGAGAATGGTTTTCGCACAAGATCCCTCAGCAGTAGGTGTTTTGGGTGCTTTCCATCAAGGATTGCTTCTTTGATTTTGGGACTGAGCAAGTTTAGTTTTAACATTTGTTGGACGTAGCGTTTTGAAAATTTGTTCTGGAGGCAAAACGTTTCTAAATCTCCATCAAATTGCTCGTAGATGAGCTTTTCCCATAGATACGCTTTTATAAGTCCATTGATTAGCGTTTCATCGACTTCCATCTGTTCTGCAGAATAAGTTCGGCTTAAAATCTTGCTTTTGTGGGAACCTCGTTTAACGATTCTTACCGGAATAATGATATTTTCGATAAACTGTGCATTTGTGGTCATTTCATTCTCCCAATCCCAGCAGCAATGTGTTGAAGCCATCCATATTCATCTGAATATTGAGGCTATCTTCTTTGATCTCGATGAAATCTACCAACAGTTTCATGATTCGCATCTGTTCCTGTGGATACAAATATGTCCAGGTTTCGCTGAGATTTTGTAGAGAAGTTTGCAATTGTTTTTCGTCGACAGTGTTTTCTTTAGCCAACTCCTGAATTTTCAGCATTACTTCGGGAGATTTTAATTTCTGCAGAACTTCTTCAATGACTCGCGATTCAATACTGTCGGCAGGAACATTTTTTACAGCCGAGTTACATCTTTTGAAGCGTATATGATTATTGCAAGTATAGTATCGATATTTCAATCCGTGGTTGTTGCAAGCAGTAGGAGACATTGTGGCTCCGCATGTTCCGCATTTCAGCAGTCCTTTCAGTGGGTATGGACTGGATTTTTTCTGATGCTTTGTGCTTTTGTTTTTTGAGAAAATTTCCTGAACTTTGCTCCAAGTTTCTTCCGCAATGATTGCTTCGTGTTGGCCTTTGTAAAGCTCACCTTTGTGAGTAACATAACCTTTGTAATATGGATTTTCTAAAATTCGCCTAATCGCTTTCGGATCATACAACTTTTCGCCTTTGTTTTTGCCTTTATCCTGAGGGCGTGGCTTGGAGCGACATCCTTTGCGATTCAGTTCGTCGGCAATTAATGTGCACGATTCTGTTTCGATGAATCTCTCATATATGAGCTTTATAACTACCGCTTCTTCCTCATTTATCAGCAATTTTCGCTCTTTGATGTCGTAGCCCAGTATTGGATATCCGCCCATCCACATGCCTTTTTTCTTGGATTCGGCAAATTTATCGCGGATGCGCTCGCCCGTGAGTTCGCGTTCATATTGGGCAAAGCTGAGCAGCATATTCAGCATTAATCGACCTGACGAACTTGCGGAACTAAAGGATTCCGTCACCGTATCGAACATTACATTGTTGCTATCGAAGGTATTCATAATGCTTGCGAAGTCCAGAAGCGAACGTGAAAGTCGGTCTAATTTGTATGTAACTACGCAATCTACTCTGCCATATTCGATATCCTTCAGTAACTCTGTTAGCGCAGGCCTGTTCATGTTTCCGCCGGAAAATCCTCCGTCATCGTAGTGCTGAGGTAGAATAATCCAGCCTTTTCCTTGTTGACTTCGAATGTAGTTTTCGGCAGCAATACGCTGAGCATCAAGGCTATTGAACTCCTGCTCAAGGCCTTCTTCGCTGGATTTTCTCGTATAAATTGCACACCGCACCAACGTGACGTTGGATCCATTGTTTTTGCCATCTTTGTAAGTTTTCATTTTTCTATTCCTTTATTCCAAAAAACTTTAGACCATTCCATTTTGTTCCTGTGATTTTCGTGGCTATGGCAGACAGTGACTTGAAGACCTCGCCTTCGAAGGAAAAACCGCCATCCACAACGACAATTTCATATGTTTTGTTGTGATACTCTTTAACGATCTTTGCTCCGATCAATGGTTTGTACTTTTTCTTCACGACACTACCGTTGATGTTCGTGGACAGCTGATCCATCCGCTTCCGCGTATTTTCCGGAAGCCCGCCAAACGCGAGCTCCTGAATCTTGTAGGCAATCTTGGAAACAAGATAAGATTTGCTGTATGACATCGGTTCATAGTCGTAAAACGTTCCCCACAATTTAGTAAGCTCGTCCACTGATTTACCTTCCAACGCCAAAATCTGCTTGAGTACTTTAAAATCTTCAGTCACTTTTGCTCTCCAAATAGTCAATGTTTGCATTCCATATTTACTCTCTGTTCGCGACTAAAGTCAAGCACCTTACCATAGTTTTTTTCTCTATTCTGAGAGCTTTTGGCTTTTATGTGCCGTTGAATTCCTCTGAATATCAACTTTGCCAATTGAGCAGGTTTCGAGTCTGCCTCAGCTTCTTTCTTAGATTGCTCTTTCGGTGTGTCAGTCATTTTTGTTCTCCATAATCTTTGAAAAAAACTTGTATTTCAGTCTCCACATACAGCCATGCGCCGTCATACTCGTAATGCTTGGGAAAAAGCGGAGATTGCGACATTTTTTTGAAATCCCCGTGTTTTATGTCGTATTTCTGTAGAATATCGAATCTCGTTAGCAACTTCATTCCAGCCTCTCTTTCTTCGGTTAAACTTATATTCATTTTTATATCCTTTCGTTATTTATATTTGTAACGTGCATCATGTTTTTTGACTCATGCTATTGTTGGCAACGATTCTGCGCTTTTGGAGGCGGATGTGAGAACAAAAAAGATTTTCTGAACATAAATCCAGAGGTTAGAAATTTTTGTTGTCCATATTTCGAGGGATGCTTGACAGGCGTTCGTGCCATGAATTTCGAGTAGTCGATGGCACTTTTGGAATTTATCTTGTATTTTAAATAATTGGTTCCATCGGGTTCCGGTTCGGTTCCAAAATCGACCTCTAACCTATTGATTCTATTGAATGGAACCAAAGAACCAATTGAACCCATGAAAAACAGTATATATGTTTTTTTTATTTTTTTGAGAATAGAAAAAAATAAAAGTCTGTCAAACGAAATTTTCCAAAAGAACGCATATATAAAAGAAACCAAAGGATAATATACTATTATACCTTTAGGTATACTCTTCTCCAATTTACACGATACATAATATGTATCTCTTTGTAAACAGATTATTTTAAAATTCACGATAATATTTTTCTTCATAATAATTATGCCTCAAAAATTTTGCTGTTAATTACGTACATTCTTTGGCGTTTTCCGTTGATATATGGCAGTGCAGTCGCACGATCCTTATTGCTGCCAGATTCCATAATTCCGAGATCAACAAGCAATTTTGTAACCGCTTTCAATGGGATGCCTTTGGCAATTGTGTTCTTGAAATACTCTGGGAATATGTAATA
>BNWE01000027.1 GCA_025998595.1 Alphaproteobacteria bacterium
CTTTGCTCCCGCCGATTTCAACGAAACAGTCAACACGCTGGGGTTGCCGATGTATGCAAAACAGTGTCCTAGAAAATTCGATCGCGGGACAGATCTGCATACCCAAAGCAATCCGCTGCCGATGTGTCTGCGTCCAGGAGTTCTGGTGAAACTAACTGCAAGCTGAGGAAAAATAATGAAAGAAGCATTTGAAAACGCTTTTAATGATGTCTTTGAACATTTGGGCATTGAAGTAATTTTCAAGCCAGCGAATGCTTCTTCATTTCCAATTATTGCATTGCTCAAAGAGCCTGAAAGTGTTTACGAAGTTGGCAGCTCCCAAGTCATCGGACAAGTTGCCGAATTTTCCATGAAAGCTTCTGATGTAAAGCCGAAAGTTGGAGACTCAATTTTTGTTGGCGCAAAAAAATATAAGATTCACGAGGAGCCTTTGCTCGATGCATCGAATTTTGCATGGAAGTTTAATGCGATTTTGAAAGGAATAGAAAATGTCTGAAAGGAGCGAAAAAATGAATGAATTGATATCTGTAAATTATGAGGGGGATCGTCCAACTGTCAGTTGCCGCGAGCTTTATGCTTTTCTCGAAGTAGGAACGGATTATCCTCATTGGTTTAGTCGTAATTGTGAGTACGGTTTTGTTGAAAATAAGGACTACACATTGGTCAGTCAGATTTGTCCGACCAATAATCCAAAGAATCCATTCACAACCAGAACAGATCACGCCATAACAATCCCAATGGCAAAAGAACTCTGTATGCTGCAACGCTCTGCTAAAGGCAAAGAGTGTCGCGAATACTTCATTTATTGTGAGGAGGCGTGGAATTCTCCGGACAAAATTATGGAACGTGCATTGCAAATTGCCCATCGGCGCGCCATCGAAGCTGAGCGTCGTATATTCGGTTTAGTTGAAGAAAAAGAATCGCTAGAAATCGCACTAAATGAATCGCTCCAATATTACACAGTAGCGAAGTACAACAAAACATTCCGTATGGATTGGAGTATGTCGGAATGCCAAGAAATAGGAAAAAGGCTCTCGGCTTACTGTCGCTCTCGCGCTATTGAAATTCGCAAATGTGCCACTAACGATGAAAGATTCGGCTCCGTTAACAGTTATCCAGTAACAGCGTGGCACGATCTGTTGGAGAAATAATCATGGGCGAATATTCAATTAGCGCTGCCGAATCAATCGTAAAAATCACGCAAAGCATAAATGCACTTCCGGAGCAAGTTGCGATCGCATCGATGCGCGCATTGAACAAAACGGCAGCTTGGATAAAAAGCAACTGCGCTCGGCAAATTGCCAAAGAAAAATTGGTGAAACTGAAAATCATCAATGACAGAATCCGAATTATCAAAGCTGGTACTGCAAATTTGCAGGCGAAAATTCTAGCAGACGTTGTTTCCATCCGAGCTCGTGATTTGGGAAATTTACGACAGACATCTGGTGGAGTGGCTGCCGGAAAGCATTCATTTGAAAAGGCCTTTGTGGCCACCATGCCAAAAACCGGTTACAGAAGCGCATTCAAGCGCACAACCAAGAAGAGATATCCAGTCAAGGAAATGTGGCTGCCGATTTATAACGAAGCTACTGCTATAATTGAAAAAACGATCGATGCGGAAGCTTCGGCAATATTTGAAAAACACTTTTTGCATGAATTGCGATTTATTACAGGTGCAATATGAAATTTATTTTAGATGCAATCAAAAACAAAATTCTCGAAAAAATTCCAGAAATAAAAACATGCATCGCTTATGCAAAAGGTCGCGAGGAGCTAGACGCGCCGGTCGTTTTTCTTGGCATTACAAATTATTCAGCTGGCCACGATCCTGCAACTGGCCAACTTGCTTTGGTTGCTCATGTGGAAGCACGAGTTGTGATCGATTCGACAATTGATGATGCAGAATTTATTGTGCAAAATTTGGCTTGCAAAATTGCAAACATTGCTCATCTAAATTCGTTTGGAGAAGAAATTTCTCCGGCAGTAATTTCGTCAATTTCAAAAGATGAATTTCATCCGGATTTTGATGTTTATCTTTGTTGGTTAATCGAATGGAGCCACGAAATGCATGTTGGCGAATCCGTATGGAACAATGAACAGCTTCAAATTCCAGTACATACAATCGTGATTAATGGAGATGATCATCATGCAGTCTAGTTTTGCATTTTCCGATTTGTTTCGTCGTGTTGCAAACTTAATTCGAATTGGAAAAATTTCTGAGATCGATGGTTCGCAAGTTAAAGTCGAAATTGGAAAAGTCAAAACCAATTGGCTTCCGATTGTTTCTACTGCTGGTGATACAAATTGTTGGATTCCAATTTCTGTTGGCGAACAGGTTGTTGTGTTATCTCCATTTGGTGAAATTTCGCAGAGCGTCGTTTTGCGATCGATACATTACAATAAGTATGATGCGCCAGAAAATGAAAACGACATTTCGTTTAATGCAAAAGCCGATATAAAAGCAAGCGGAGAAAAAAAACTTGAGGCATCGTTTGAAAATGGCATCGAGCTAAAAACAAACGACACATATATATGTGTGCATGATGGAAATGCGCAATTAAAATCTGGCAATGCTTCAATTACCATCGGCAATAATCAGATCGAAATTTCATCTGGAAATTCAGGCATTACACTATCATCATCTGGAATTCAATTGTCGTGCGGAGCATCGTCGATTGATGTGTCCAGTAGTAATATTTCGTTGACTTCTGCGGCGCTTTCTGCGACTCCAAATTTCTGCAAATGTATGGGAGGGATGTAAAAAAAATGAAAGGCATGAGTCGTGAAACGGGAAAATATTTGAACGATCTCGATCATTTGAAGCAATCCATCGTTGATATTCTGAGTACACCCATAGGTAGTCGTGTTATGAAAAGGGAATACGGTTCACGACTGTTTGATCTGGTCGACAAGCCAATCAACAAAGAGCTATTTCCGCAAATTTATGCTGCAATTGCCGACGCTCTGCAAAAATGGGAGCCAAGACTAAAACTTGAGAAAATCACAATTACAGAAATCAAAGACTCTCATATTTCAGTATCTCTGAATGGCATTTATTTGCTCAACGAACAGAAAATAACTCTGGAAGGACTTGTGATATGAGTATGAATCTAAGCGAATTGCAAGCACCGCAAATTATAGAAGAAATGACATTCAGCGAAATATTGCAGCGCATGAAAGAAACGCTAATATCTTTGGATCAAGAATTTTCTGCATATCTTGAAAGCGATCCGGTCATAAAGTTGATGGAAGTAGCAGCCTATCGTGAGTTGTTATTGAGAAGCAGAATTAATCAGGCGGCCAAGGCAAATTTACTGGCTTTTGCAACTGGTTCAGACCTCGATAATCTTGCAGCGTTTTATGGTGTCGAGCGAAAAGAAAATGAGTCTGACGAGGATCTGCGAAATCGCACACAACTAAAAATTGTAGGGTGGTCATCGTCCGGCAGCAAAGAGGCATACGAATATCATGCAATAAATTCCGACCAGCGAGTAAAAGAGGCCAAGGCTGACTCTCCACAATCTGGACGTGTGCGCATTTTGATTCTGTCAAAGGAAAACGGAGGTGCCGTCTCGACCGATCTTCTGGAAAAAGTTACGGCATACATGATGCGCGAAGATATTCGAATGCTGACGGATACCGTCGAAGTTGTAGCCAGCAATATGATCGATGTGAGTGTGAAAGCAAAAATCACGTTGATGTCCAGCTCTCCGCCGGATATTTTGGATACCATAAAAGCATCGTTCGTCGCTAATTTTAGCAAAACCGCTGGGCTCGGAGTTAGCATTTCGCAGGCTTGGATTATATCGAATTTGTTTTTGAACGGTGTAAAAGATGTCGAATTGATAACGCCTGAAAATGATGTGGCTGTTACGGAAATCGAATGTGCTCGCCTTGGAGTTGTGGAGCTAATTAGATGAGTTTGTTACCTCCAAATTCTACAAAATCCGAAATAAACATCGCCGAAGCCATTGATTATAAAGGAAATGCGGATGCTTTGGCTGGATTTAAGTTTAACGCAATTGGAGCTGGTGACGTTCTAGATTGGGAATATTCACTAGGACAAATAAATATCGATGATTTTCAAGAACGTGTATTAAAAGGACTGGAATTTCACCGAATTCGAGGCACGCCAAAGTCATTGAGAAGCGCACTATCATGGTATGGATTTACGGACGTTTTCATCGAGGAAGAATCTCCTGGAACGCATTTTGCGGAATTTCAAATTGGTCTGAATGAAGTCCCAAATGGTTTTGGAGTTGACGCAATCGTCTCAGTTGCAGAGCTTGCAGCGCCTCTGCGTTCACAGTTGAGACGCATATATAATTCTCTATACGATGTGCGTCGATTCGTGTTGGACGGATCGAAATTCGGAGATTTTCTTTCGGATGACTCTGGAGTTCGATTGCAGGGCGACAAACCGAAGCTATCGTTTGGCCGGCAAAATTTCGATGTCGCACAAATGCCGGAAAGCATGCTCGATCAATGCAACCTTCGAGAGCATTTTAATGCTGCCAAAAATATCGATACATATAGATTGGATTTTGCAAATCTTGACGATGCTCCAATAGACGCTGTCAATCGCGGGAGTGTTTTAGTGCATGTGAGATATGCTTGGAACACGCAGTCATTTGAAATTTTTCCAGGAGAATTGCTGCGACCGAATATTTTTGCAAAAGCATTGGTTATGCTTTCGGAATCTGTTTTCGGAGATACCAACTCGTGTCTATCTGGAGGCTACGAAAAAATTATCGAAGAGCCGTTTGTTCTTTCGTTCAGTTTGCTTTCGGAAAATAAAAATACCGTAGAAAAAGTGTTGGTCGAAGAGAGATTTTTTCGAGAAAAATTGTCTTTTCTTTCAATTGGTTGCAACGATTTTGTTCTGACATCAGTTCGCAATAGAAATTACGTTGTTGCGTTTGATGATTATGACACAAACGTAAATGGCGTATTTCTTCGAGATCACGCTGAGATGGTCGCATATCCAGGTGCCAATATTTGGCACGATCACAGGCATTTTGGCGTGCCTTGGAATGTGCAAAATTATACAAAAATCACCTCGAACTAATCATTTTCTCGGCTGAATTGGTTTCGATTAGAAAAAATCGAAAAAACTTTCAACAAAATCACTTCAAAACGAAAATAAGTATAGGAGAGCATGTTTGGGATTTTCGAATGGCGATATTAACACAATCAGGACGAGCAGCGATTGCGCAGAGCGTGAAAGATCAGGTGATTCACATAGCCTGGGGCCAAGGCCAGCTTGAAGCTGGACACGATGATTTTAGTCCAGAAGACCCCATGCAAACGACTCTTCAAAGCGAAGTCGGGCGGCGCATTGTCGATGGAGTTGTATTTTGTGTTGGTGACGACAATGGCGAGTTGGTAACTCCGACTGGGCGTTTTTCTGCCAGCGAAGAGCCAACCAATAACCTTTACATTGAAACAACATATGATTTTGAAGATGCCAGTGATCATACGATTCGCGAACTTGGGTTGTTTGTGGGAACGAAAACAGATCCAGACCTTCCCGTAGGCCAGAAATATTTTCTTCCGGCTGACATTGTCGATCCAGGAATTTTGCTGTTACTTGAGCACTCGGTGCCGCTGATTCGCACTCCGGCAACGCGTGAAAAATTTTGTTTTGTCGTTACGTTTTGAGTGGAGATATTATGGCATTAAAGGATTTTTTCAATAGATTTGATTCCAGTAAAAAATACACGATGTTATTATTTTTGGCTGGTAAAGGTTTGCAATCCGCGGAGCTGAACGAAATTCAGGAGTGCGCAAGGCAAGCTTTAAAAGACATAGGCAACGCGATTTTTAAAGACGGCGATGTAATCAGAGGTTGCACATGCGTCGTCGATAATCAAACTGGGGCTGTAACAGTTGAGGCTGGACAGGTTTATTTGAACGGCTCCATTCGCGACGTTAACGAAGGGAATTTTACAATCCCAGTTGACGTTTCCGTAAAAATCGGTGTGTATTTTAAAGAAAAAATCGTCACAGAATTGGAGGATCCAGAACTACGAGATCCAGCCGTTGGCACGCGAAATTATCAGGAAACTGGAGCGGCGCGACTTAAATATAGTCTTGTTTGGGGTTTTCAATCGGAAGGTGTAACACCGCAAGCGTCTGATCTTGGAGAGTTTTTTGCAATATATAGCGTCGAGCACGGCGTGCTCGTGCAAAAAGCGTTGGCTCCGCAAATGGATTCCGTCAGTACAGCTTTGGCAAGGTACGACAACGAATCACACGGATCCTTTTTGATTCGTGGCATTGGCGTAACTTGCTTGAGTACATCTGGTATTGAACAAGTTTTCACCATCAACGAAGGCAAAGCTCACGTTAATGGCCATGAAATTGAGTTGGCGCATTCTCTAAGAGTCAGATTCGACAACGAAATTGATACCGAAACAATAGAATCGGATCCATATGTTTTCGAGCCGAATGCACAGGGAGTCATGACAATTCAGCTGAATCATTTTCCTCTAGCCTCAGTAACTTTGGTAGATGTGACGGCACAGAAAACTGTAAACTTGACTCATGGAAGCTACAATGTCGCACTCGATCCAATTCCTTCGACTTCTGTGCTTGAAATTATTCTTATAAAACAAGGCGGTACTGTTTATACAAAAAGCACAGATTACAAATTAACGTCTGGCCAGGTCGATTGGTCTCCGGCTGGGGCTGAGCCAGCGCCTGGAAGTACATATGAAATTACTTACAGACATCGAGCAAGAGTTGATCCTACAAATATAACTGATACTGGCTTTGACATATCAGGAGCCGTCGACGGTACAATGGTTTTGGTGACTTACTCCTGGAAAAAGCCGCGTTATGATTTAATCACAATTGATTCCGAGGGAATTGTTCGCCGTATAAAAGGTCTTGCTCATGCCTGGACTCAGTCAGTTCCAAAGGCTCCAAACGGGCAGCTGGTTCTGGCATCAGTTTTTCAAAATTGGACAAGCAATCAAAAGCCAAAAGTCACGAACAATGCAGTAAAAGCCGCGCATATGGTTGACATCGAAGCTCTCAAGGACATGGTTCTGAATCTCTATTATTTAATGTCGCAAGAACGCCTGAAAAATGACGCAAACGCCAGCGATCCAAGCACAAAAAAGGGAATTTTCGTCGATCCATTTTTCGACGACGACATGCGTGATCAGGGAATTTTCCAAACCGGAGCAATTGTCGATAAATGTCTAACTTTGCCATTGCGTTCTGAAGTTCAAGACCTCGCCAAGGATCAAGCCGTCTATATGTTGCCGTATGTGCTGGAGCCGATCATATCGCAGGAGTTGCAGACGGGCAGCATGAAAATTAATCCATATTGCGCATTTGATCCGATTCCGGCGGATCTGCACGTTACGCTAAACATCGATCACTGGACAGAGGTTGAAACGCAGTGGTTGAGTCCAATTACCGAAAGATTCACTAGAGTTGTGTCATGGATTGCTCCAACTACCACAGAGACTAGCACGAAAACTTTAGTCTCAAATACGAGCAAAAATGCTGAATTCATGCGGCGGATAACGCAAAAAATCAGAGTCGAGGGACTGAAACCAGGCGAGCAAATTACAACCATAGAATTTGATGGAATTCCAGTAAATGTGGAGGCAGCATGATTTTTAAGAAAAAATATGAAATGAAACCTACTCTGATATTTCAAGCAATGTTCGCATACGGTGCAGCGGAGAGCGATAGCATTAATTGCCTGCGGAGGCTCTCCGCATGTCAATAACAGCTAATAATCAAGGAGTTGCTGAGGGAAGTATGACTGTGCCAGAGGGAGTTCCAGCTGGCAAGGTGCTCGTTCGAGTTGTAGGAGATCAAGGCAGTGTTGGCACAACAACATATACTGCAAGTGGTACAATTACAACGCAATCAAGACGAACCGTCACAACTGTTATTACTACATATGATCCTCTGGCGCAGACGTTTATGCTATCCGATGGTCGCCATGTTGCAGCTGTTGATTTGTGGTTTAAAAACAAGGGAACATCTAGAGTTTTAGTTCAAATTCGAGAGACAACTGTTGGAATTCCAAACCAAAACGTCGTTGCTCAGGGATATATTTTTCCAGCGGATATTAATGTCAACGGAACTCATACACGTGTTTTATTTGGGGATGCAACGTCACGTTGCCCGATTTGGCTGGATGCGAATGTTGAATATGCAATTGTGATACTCACTGACGATCCAGAAACGTCTGTCGCTGTGGTTGAGTTGGGAAAATTCGACTCAATCCACAATACATGGATTGCAAAACAGGCATATCAAGTTGGAGTTCTTTTATCATCGAGTAATGCGAGTACTTGGACAGCGCACCAAGAGCTTGATCTCTCGTTTAGGTTGTTGGCTTGCAAGTTTACGGAAACTGAAAATCAGATAAATCTTGGAACAATTACAGCTCATGAAAATACGGATTTGCTGACACTTGCGAATATTGAACGCGTCTCTTCAGAGACTGATGTTGAGTTTATATATACGGATTCAGACGGAAAAATCAATACTCTTGCGGAAGATATGCCGGTTCAACTCAAAGAAAAAATCGATGGCACAATTTCCGTAAAAGCTAAGCTAAAAGGAACGCAAACGCAATCTCCAGTTATATATCAGGGCGTGCAGACTGTTTTGGGCACCATCGATGAAACCTGTGACTATGTTACACGCGCAATTACTGCTGGAACGAACGTAAAAGTTTCGATTACATACGAAAGTCTTACACCTGGAAATTCCAGCGTAAAAGTGTATTTGCAAAATACAAACACAACCTGGACGCTGGTTGATTTGAACACGGGAACTCCAGTTGGCGACTCTTGGGAAGAGCACAATCATGTGGCCGAAAATTTCAGTGGAGCCACAACGCGAGTGAAATTGGTTTTGGAAGGTAATGTGCTTTATCGGCCAAAAGTCCGAAATTTGAAAGTAATTGCGGTGTAGCCAATGATAGATAATCGCACAACCAACAAAAATTATCCGCTGCCACATCCGCTAAACATTGCGTCTCAGGACGTTGTGAGAATGCGAGAAGCATACATCGCCATTGATGCGGATATGGCAAAGGTTGATGCAATTTGTACGAGAATGAGCGATACATTTGATCGGGAAAAGTTCGAAAAATTTTTAGGCTTATGGGAGTGCGAGCCGCACGGGCGCTAATGGCTTCGCCACCAGATTGCAAGGTATGCGAGATGTACTTGAAAAAAATAAATGGGTCCAGCGTCACGCTGGTGAGAGGTAAAAAATGAGCGTTACTGAAGAAACTTTAAATGCTATCCACTCTAGATTGCAATCGCTTTCGCAAGATGCAACTCCAGAGCAGATTGCGTATTTAGCAAAAGCGTTCGAAGCTGTGGCGAGCAACGGAAAAATGATCGATATTGTTAACTTGACCGATCAAAAACTAGAGGAGATGTTAGCAAAGACCAACGAGCATTTGACGGCATTATCGGCTCATAATGATGCCTTCATTGCTGACTTGGGAGACCTGAAAGATGAGGCATGCGACGCAATTGCGTCTGTTACAAATGAGAATCTACTGTCCATAATCAATTTGGTTGAGTCTAGAAGGCCAGAGCTTGCGGCACTTACCGAGCAATTTCAAACCGTGAACGATGTCCCGACAGGATCCTCAATTTTGAAGGAAATAACAAAGGAAGGAAACAGAGTAAAATTTGTGCAGGATGGTGCATTGCCATTTGTTTTCGGTATTTTATCACGCTACAACGATTACAGTTACGGAGTCGGCAGTTTTACAACGGAATTGGGAACGCTTGGCTCTGTCAGCGCAGCCAATGAAATGCTGAAACTTCTGGCTGGAACCCACGGATACACGACTGAATACGCAGGATTTTACAAGGAGCCGAGTTTGTGCTTTTTGCAGGGATCAATGGGAAATTTTATTCAAAGAGAAATGTATCTGAAATATCAGAGTAGTTCGAGCATGTATACATATCCATATGCTGCGCTTGGCGTGTTTTTCGTCAAAAACACAACTGATTTGGCAATTGCCACAACGATTAAAGTCGGCGGAAGCTGCTACTCAGATGGTGGATCGGTTTTAGTTGGAACACCAAATGCAGAAAACGAAGAAATCAGCTGGCAAAACATTTACGTAACATCTGCAACTTCAAGTAATTTTACGGGAATAGCCAGTTTTAACGTACCAGCCAACACAACTGTTGCGATACTTGTATACACGTCCAGCTATTACATCACAAGTGCCAACAGCTACTATGCACAATTTTTGCACTGGTATGTGCACAGTTTTAGAGCAGAAACTCTTGTCAACGGTCTGGAAATCGATGTTGAAAAAACGTTGAAAGCTTGGCAGTGCAAGGGATTGAGCGGCACATATGATTTGTGGAGATAACCATGAAAGTATCGCAGAAAGCAATCGAACTGCTGCAACAGAGGCTGAAAAATCTTGATGTTTCAGTGGAAAACATCGAGTTAGAGCAACTTGCAAACGCAATAACGGCAATGTCAAAGTTGGAAACTACTGACGATATTTTGGATTTGGGAGCGGCGAAGCTTGCTGAAATATCAGAATGCGGCAACGAAAAAATCACTGAAATTGATGACCTTGGCATAGCAAAACAAACGGAATTCCTGACTGCTAAAGATAGCAAATTATCAGATGTTTCTGCCTCAAAATTGAGTAGTTTGGATTCGGTATCTCAGGTTTTTGCTGAAAAACAAGATGAGATAAATTCTCTAGTCGATGATTTTGCCGAAATGAATGATGTGCCAGATGAATCAACAATTTGTCCTGAAATTTCAAACAATTTAGATCGCTATAAATTTCTGAATTCCGGCGATCTGCCTTTCGTTTTTGGTATTTTATCGCGCTACGATGACTATTATAGTGGCACCACAAGCACTTTGAGCAGTGATGTGATGCTTGGAATTTTAACCGGATGCCACGACTACACAACTTTAGCATCAGCTGGGTTCTATTCGGCACCAAAACTATGCTTTTTACAGGGCTCACAGGGGAATTTCATCAAAAGAAAGCACTACACCAAATACACATACACGACATCTCAATATCAGTATCCATATGCAGCCGTGGGTTGCTTGTTCGTAAAAAACACAACTGAATCAGACATAACTTCGACACTTACTTTTGGTTGTTCAAGCTACGCAAGCACAGGCGGTGCAAATGTATTTGTTGGTGTTCCAAATACAGCAACAGAAACAATAACTTGGACAACTGCGTATTCGTATACGAGCTCATCATCAGGTGTTTCGCTCACGGTAAATATAACAGTACCAGCAAACTCTACGGTTGTAGTGATGCTCTATTCTTCGTCCTATTTCATCTCTGCGCCAACCGACGGCAAAACTACTCCTACCTCTTACTATTATCATGCGCAATTTCTGCATTGGCGACTAATTAAAATTAGGTCTGATTTTTTGACAGAGGGGCTGGAGATTGATTTTGATAAAACATTGAAGGCCTGGCAATGTCCTGGTTTTTCAAGTCCTTTTGAGCTTTTAAAGCCTACTGCAAGCATTTAATTTATGGAGGGAAATTTGAAAACATACATAAGATTTGAAAATGGAAAACAATTGGAGGTTGCGACATTAGTGTCTAAGCCATCAGAAGAAGGCTGGAAAATAGCACCAGCAAACTTTGAGTTTTCAAAACGATATAAGCTTGCGTCAGGAAAAATCGAGGAAGTTTCAGTCGACGAGCTTGCTGCAATGCGTCTGGCTGAAACAAAAGCGATGATTGCGACTGAAATATCAATGCTTGTCGACAACGCCAGAAGCAAATATGTCGGAGGCTCACCAGCAAAGCAAAAATGCTATGAGCTGCAAGAAAAGGCTGCTCTTTCAGTACTTGAGAATGCCGAATCGCCACTAGGCTCTATACTCCAGCCGCTGGCGGATGTTAGAAACATAACCATTTTGGAAATGGCAGAGCTGATTTTGGCTAAAGCACAGGTTGCAAATCAAAAGATCATTTGGGCAGAAGCAATTGAAGACAATTACAAACTATTGATAGAAAACGCTGAAACTATAGAGCAAATCGACCAATTGCTTGTAGAAATATCAACAACACTAAAAGCGGAGGAGAACTAAACATGTCTGAGAATTTTTTACATGGCGTATCTGTAGTTGAAGTCGATAGTGGACCACGTTCGATTCGTGGAACCTCATCGTCAGTTATTGGAGTCGTTGGAACGGCGGAAAATGCTGATGCAGAGGCGTTTCCGTTGAACAAACCAGTTCTCATTAGTGGAAGCCTAACGGAGGCCGCAAAGCTTGGAATTTCAGGGACTCTACCATCTGCAATCAATGGTATTTTTGCTCAGGGCGGAGCAAATATTGTTGTAATTCGAGTGGCTGAAGGCACCGGAGAAACAGCAGATGCAGACACAATTGCAAATGTAATTGGCGCTGTAAATGCAGATGGAACCTATAGTGGAATGCAATCTCTGCTTGCGGCTCAAAGCACTCTCGGTGTAACTCCACGCATTCTTTTGGCTCCTGGATTTTCTCACAACGATAGTGTTGCGGTTGAGTTTTTGACTCTGGCGGAGCGTCTTCATGGTATTTTCATTGCAGACGCTCCAGATATCGAGGCAGATGCAGTTGATTTTGCAGACAATTTAGGCCATTCGCGAGCGTATGTTGTTTATCCAAAAGTGATCAACACCAAAAATGAAACAGTTCCTGCAAGCTCATATGTTGCTGGAATTATAGCAAAAACCGACAATGAAACCGGCTTCTGGTGCTCACCTTCGAATAAAAAAATCAACGGCATCATTGGACTTTCGAAGTCAATCGACTTTTCGCTCGGTGATTTTGTGTGCAAAGCAAACTATCTCAACGAGAATAACATCGCAACAATCATCAACCAGGACGGGTATCGCTTGTGGGGAAATCGCACATGCTCTTCAGATTCAAAATGGCAATTTTTCTCAGTAAGACGCACCGCCGACATCATAGACGACAGCATTTTGAGAGCGCATTTGTGGGCAGTTGACCGGAATATCGTAAAAAATTACGTCACGGACGTTGTGGAAAGTGTGAACGCATACCTTGCAAATTTGAAATCGCTGGGTGCAATCATAGATGGAAAATGCTTCGCAAATGATGAGCTCAACACTCCAGCCAATATCGCAGATGGAAAAATTTATTTCGATTTTGAGTTCGTGCCGTCGTATCCGGCGGAAAAAGTTACGTTCCGGTCATATCTTGATGTTGGACTAAACGCTACGTTTTTAGCGATATAAAGAGGAGGAAAAAATGTTACCGAAAATACTTAAAAATTTCAATGTGTTCGTTGATGGACGAGGCTATGCCGGAAAAGTTGAAGAGGTTTCACTGCCGAAATTATCTCTGAAAACCGACGAATTTCGTGCTGGTGGAATGGACGCGCCAATCGAAATTGATCTTGGCATGGAAAAATTGGAGGCGGATTTAACTTTCGCCGAATATGATTCCGAGCTCATCAAATTATTTGGTTTGACCGAGAGAAATGAAACGGCTCTGACATTGCGTGGTGTGATTCAAAGCACTGGAAATGCAGACTCTGTAATCATTAATCTACGAGGCATCATTAAGGAAATGGATTTCGGCAGTTGGAAACCAGCGGATAAGGCAACACTGAAATGCTCGATTTCCTGCGCCTACTACAAGTTGTCTATCGCAGAAAATAATCTCGTCGAAATCGATGCCGTAAACATGATTCGCAAAATCAATGGAGTCGATCAATTGAGCAGTCATCGAACTATTTTAGGAATATAGGTGGTTGCACCACGAGCGTTTACTTTTGCAGAAAACGCGCGTGCGGCTCGCACCTCCGATGGTCGCAGCACACAAATAGGAAGGAAAAAGAGCATGGAAAAAGTAAAACTAAATGATCCAATCAAAATTGACGGTGTTTTGGTGCATGAAATTTCATTGCGGAGACCAAAAGTTCGGGATCGCCTTCTGGTTGAAAAAGGCAATGGCAGCGATGCAGAAAAAGAAGTGAATTTCATTGCGAATTTAGCGTCGATCACGCCGGAAGAAGTACAGGAAATTGACCTGCAAGACTATGCAAAAATCCAGGATGTGTTGCGCGGTTTTTTAGTGCCGGATCAGCCTCAGAATTGAGGCGCGCTGTGTTGGCAATGGCATCACATGCGAACGGTGGAATTTCCGAATGGTTGGACATGGATTTAGATGAGTTTGTGCTTTGGTTGCAAGACTTAAAGGAAATAAATGGCAGATAACAAACATCAAGTTTCGGTTGTAATTGGAGCGGCTTTAAGTAGTGGTTTTAAAGAAGCCATTTCCACAAGCCAAACTGATTTTTTTAAACTTGGTGGCATTATCAAAGAACTCGACTCATCAACACTTGGGGTTGCAAGTAAATTCCAAGATCTTCAACGTAAAACTCTCGAGGCCAAAAGAGCGTGGGTAGAATCCGAGGCAGAAGTTAAACGGCTAGCAGTTGCACTCAAAAACACTGAAAATCCATCGGCCGCAATGGTTCGTGAATTTGAAAAATCGAAAACTGCTGCTGCAAAAGCAAAGGATGCTTACACCGGAAAACGAGATGCATTACACAACCTTTCCGAGCAAATTAAAACCAGCGGAAACGATATTGGCACGCTTGTTTCTCAGCAATCCAAACTTGGATCGTCAATTGCGAACTTGAAAACGCGCTACGGTGAGTTGAGTAAAATCATGGGGCAGCGGAACGCGGTTTTGGCTCAGCGAGCGAACCTTCGTAGCCAAATGATGGACGCAGTTGCGTTGGCGGCCACGCTTGGAGCTCCAATCAAAGCGGCTGTCGATTTTGAATCTGCTATGGCAGATGTGGCGAAAGTTGTTGATTTTCCAGAGCCAGACGGCCTTCTAAAAATGGGAAATTCTCTGAAGGAAATGTCGCGAACGATTCCGCTTTCGGCCGAAGGACTGGCACAGATTACAGCGTCAGGTGGACAACTTGGCGTTGCATCAAGGGACCTTAGCGCTTTCACAGAATCGGTGGCGAAAATGTCCACGGCGTTCGATATGACAGCTGAAGAAGCTGGCAACGCAATGGCTCAATTATCAAATGTTTTCCAGATTCCAATCACGGAACTGACGCAACTTGGAGATGCAGTAAATCACCTCAGCAATAATACTGCGGCAAAAGCAAAAGACATAGTTCCGGCATTGAATCGCGCCGGAGGTTCAGTGCGGCAGTTCGGATTGTCTGCGCAACAGGCCTCTGCATTGGTTGGAACATTGATCTCGATGGGGCAGCAATCGGAAAAAGCTGGAACG
>BNWE01000028.1 GCA_025998595.1 Alphaproteobacteria bacterium
CCAAGCGCTTGCAGGAATCTCATTACCATGAAAATATTGGCAGAATCCGCTAAAAAGCATCCGAAATGTCCAGCAACAGATAGCATGAGTGCCGGCAGCACAACCTTGCGACTTCCGTAAAAATCAATGAGCATATTTAAGGATGAGAAGGAGCGAAGTGGCATAATTGGTATACTGGAGCTTTATCAACCAATAGCGTGGATATTGTCTCCGTTTGTCGGATGTGTTCTTTGTAGAATTGGCAGTTGGAGATTATCGTTTCTGGTACTCATGATATCGCAAATCCTCGGTATCATTTTCTTTTGGATATATCACGAAAAGACAAAACAGAGGCACCTACAAGGTTTTTCCATGTCGAAATTCTTCTGCGATTATGGGTCTGTTCTAAAAAACTCATATTTTGTGACATATGCCTTGATTCCTGGATTGTTTGCCGGCGGATATATGATATTTGCTTCCAATGCTCCTTTTATTGCGCATCACAGTATTTTTGAAAGTAGTTATTATGGCATACCAGCGTTTCAAGCAATTCCGTTGGTATTCTATGTTATGGCTATGTTTGCCTATAGATACATCATAAAAATGTACAACATTAAAATGGCTAAAAAAATAGGAACATTGGTATATACAGTTTTTGGCGTCTATATGATGTTCATAATTACATTTGAAGACGCCCTAACCGCAAAACATCTATTGGCACTAATGTGTGTGCAATGCGTTGGAAGTGCATTTCTGGTGCCGGTTTCAATACTAAAAGCGTTGCAGTCGTCAGCTCATGCATCTGTGGGAGCGTCGACCGTCGTTGTTTTCAGAAATATCGTTATGTCGCTGTGTATATCATTGAGCACAAGAATGCACTCCAGCATTACTATGGTTATGGGATCTGTATTCATGACTGTTGGCACGGTGCTAGTACTTATGTTCACAAGAAAATACATGAAAAAACGATGGCTACGAAAAATGTCCAAGCCAGATTGGCGATAATTCTATCGCTACCAGCTTCAAGATATATGAAACAGACGAAGATTCGCAAACGATTTTCGACGATTAGTCAATAAGATGTCCACGAAATCATGTTGGACGGCACAATGATCTTATTAATCCGACCAGATAGATGGAGCCGGTGACAACGATCAGCTCGTTCTCTGCTGCGTTTGCGATAGCGGCTTCCAGAGTTTTTTGTGGATTTGCATTTACATAAGTAGCAGCTTCCAAAAAACGCTTGCTATATTCCTGGATTTTTAGTGTTTTTATCGGAGTTTCGGTCAGATATAGCTTAGCGCCTGGAAAATCCATTAGTTTTTGCAGCATTGAGTCATGATCCTTATCTTTGCCTATCCCGACTACCAGCGTGATGTTGGCCCCATCTTCTCTGTGCACCATGTAGTAGGGGAGGAGAGCGAGCAGACTGTCTATGCCCTGAACATTATGATCTCCAGAAATATATATTGTCCTAGCCGAAGACACTTGTGTCGTGGGAGCAAAGCGATGTCTGGATCCAGTGGAACCAAAATCCGCATTCGTCACCTTGGGCAAAGCAGAAAACGCCCGTGCAGCACGCACCTTTTCCATTCTTCCAGGCCAATAGGTTTTTTCTATCGCATAGATGTATTTTTCTGCATTTTCCACTAGATTATAGAAAACCGTAATGGCGAGCGCTGTGTTTTCCATGGCTCTCATTCCCGGCAGCGGTAATTTGAATTCACCAAACGGAGTGTAGATAAAAAACTGCGGATATTTTCCGGAGGTATCTACTCGCATGGAACAGTTGTAGGCCTCGATAAATCGCGCAGATTTTTCTGCAATATATGTGTAGGCCAACTCTTCTATTTTGTCCGTAAACTTCAAGTGAAAAACTGTGTTATTCTCCGAGATAATCCCAAACTTATTTGCCGCTATGTCTAGCAAGGAATTTCCCAAGACATGAGTGTGATCCATATCAAGTGCGGCAATAACGCTGGTGTTGTGGGGAATGATATTGGTGGAATCCAACGTTCCACCGAGTCCAACTTCAAAAATCGCAAAATCAATGTCATTTTTATGGAAAACAAAGAAGTGATAGACCGCCATAAATGTCAGATACTCGAAAAAACTCAGATCATAGTCCTGAACCACTTCATGTACTTTGAAAAACAAATCGCAGAATTCTTCATCTGATACATCGACGCAGTTATATTTTATGCGTTCGTTTATCTTTTCCAGATGCGGAGATGAAAAGAATCCGACATTTTTTCCAGCTTCATGTAGTAGTGTCTGGAGAACGGCGCACGTAGTTCCTTTTCCATTGGTTCCTGCGACGATTATCACCTTTGATGAATCTATCTCAAAATCAAACAATTCAAAAACCGTCCGAAGACCATCTGGCCGATGAAACTTTTTCTTATTCTCAATATAATTTACAATCTCATTGTAGTTCACTAAGTCTGACCTAATAAAATATGATGTTTATTCTATACCATAAATTAATTGAGTTCATGAAGCGGATATTTATGATGTTCGTATATTCTTTGATGGTATGTTTTACATAATTTTGATTATTAAATTTACATGGGACTCTTCTAGAGATGGTTTTTAATGGAGTTTTTTAAACAATTTCCTCTGTAAATAACTTTATCAAAGGAAAAAAACTGAGCGAAAACGCGCCGTCCACGTTCCCGCCGACAAAAAAAACTATGCTCGGCGAATGATATCGTTCCAGCTTAAGAACGGGACGATATCACTATGATGGTTTGATAAAAATAAAAAAATATAGCCAGATGAAGTCGTTGCATATTAAAAATAAAAAATATATAATCAATACGTGTTGTAATATTTGGATTGGAGTAGATTATGAAAAAAATATAGTTGTCGCAGGTTGTTTTTGCTTACTTGATATCTTCTTATGTGGATTGACACAGAATTCAGGTTTATTTTGTATATCATCGTCAACAACAGCAATCGAAAAAGATGTGCAGAACATCGAGATGTCGTTTGCCTTTCTGTAAAATAAAAAGATAAAAATAAAACATATATTATAAGTTGTTTAAATAAAATTAGGAGTGAATTATGAAAAAAAATATGGTTATTGCAAGTTGTTTTTGTTTGTTTGACATCATCTCGTGTGGATTAATACCGAGTTCAAGTTTATTTGGTATGGATCAGATGGATTCAGAAGGTGTTACCACACCTCCAGTTGTACATGTAATTGCGCAGCAAAATGTGCCTACTACAGAGTCTAGCACTATCGCTTCTTCCTTATTACCTTTTCCTCCAGGGCTGGAGATAGATAGTGCTTCGTCTAATTCGTCATCCTCAAGCTCATCGTCTAGCTTGCTGTCATCTGAGCCTCTTAATTTGTTCATGGAAAATTTTTATTTAACTAACGTTAATGCTAGAGATGCATATATACATGATAATATTGGCAATATCTATCAAACAATAAAAGCATATGAACATGATGTATGTGTTCAGACAACGTTTAGTAATCCACAAACAATACTGTTGCTTGATGGGATAAACATTGAAAGGCTTTTCGATTTTTACAGAGGCGCCATGAGAACTATCCCGAATTGGGGAGCAGGGATACATCCACGCTATGTGCATTGTGACGATCGACTGCTTTATAGTGCACAATTCTTGCAAAATATTATAGCAAGGAAAATATTGTACGATCTCGCCACAAAACCTGAGCCAACATTGTTCCTAAAAAATAACAATGTATTCAACATTTTTACTGCAATCCTGCTGGAGTTTTCCCAGAGACTCGCACCGCTTATTGCTTATAGAGGAGGAGGAAGAAAAATCAATTCTCTGTGCCGATTTCATATGATATCTTATTATGGAGCATTGATGAAATGCCTATTAGGGAAGGATTTTTATATAGGCAAAGACGATTGTATTTCCAACCATGACATTAGTCCACAAATGGTACATCTCTTAAGAGGCGCGCTTGGGGCTACCAGCCTAGGCACTATTTTTCAGCCCATGAGACATTTGTTTTGTGGAAGGGGCTTTATGCATTCTGCAATATCATCAAAAGCCAGATTGCACTATCTTGCTCTTGCTTTATGTATGTATAAAAAACTCAATCATCTTAATACGTATGAACGCCCTGAAAAATACGACGATCTATTGTTGTTCCACCTTAGTCAGTCTGTCGGCAGTCTCAATGATTCCGTGAACGAAGCTGACAAAGAAAAAGCCAGAACAGATGATGTACAGAAGGGAAACGACATAGTGTTGAGGATTATGCTAGATAGAAAATTGTGTATGATTACTTTTCGCCAACTCATAAATATGTGTATTGCTCGTGGCTTATGCGATCCTGTTCTTATTTCTTCTTTTCGTACTATTCTCTTGGAAATATTGGATGATGAAGATGCTGAATTGACGCGTAGAAATTTTGCTTCATATCCAGAGGTTGCACCAAAGAGAAATTCCCTATTAGGCAATAGATGCACCTTCTATAATAGGCTTAATCATTTTTCTTGGCTTCCGGAGTCGTCGAGTTCATCGAGATCGTCGTCGAGTTCATCGAGATCGTCGTCGAGTTCATCGAGATCGTCGCCGAGCTCATCGAGATCGTCGCCGAGCTCATCGAGTAGCGGGGTCCCCTTGTTGTCAAGTCCGCCAAGTAGTAGTTCATCGTCGCCGAGCTCATCGAGTAGTAGCAGCTCTTCTGCATCATCAAGCGTAGTAGCTGTAAATTCATCTGTCGGTAGTGGTCAATGGCCAATGACGACGACACTGCCACCATATCCATATCCTAATGTGCCATTTGCTGGAAATCCTCTACCACCTCCGGCGCCGTTTCCTAGGAATTTTTCTGCGCCACCATATTATTATCCGATGCCGTATCCTTCAGTGCTTCCATATTGTTATCCGATGCCGTATCCTTCAGCACCTCCACGGCATCCTCCTGTACCACCTGTTGCTCCATTACCTCCGTTTCCTGGAGCTTCTGCGTCTCAGAGTCATTCAGCGCCTCCACAGCATCCTCCTGTGCCACCTGTTGCTCCATTACCTCCGTTTCCTGGAGCTTCTGCGTCTCAGAGTCATTCAGTGCCTCCACAGCATCCTCCTGTGCCACCTGTTGCTCCATTACCTCCGTTTCCTGGAGCTTCTGCGTCTCAGAGTCATTCAGTGCCTCCACAGCATCCTCCTGTGCCACGTGTTGCTCCATTACCTCCGTTTCCTGGAGCTTCTGCGTTTCTGAATCCTTCAGCTCTGCCACAGCATCCTCCTGTGCCACGTGTTGCTCCATTACCTCCGTTTCCTGGAGCTTCTGCGTTTCTGAATCCTTCAGCTCTGCCACAGCATCCTCCTGTGCCACCTGTTGCTCCATTACCTCTGGCATCTGTTCCATCATTTGCTTCTACTGGGCACACAGCCTCAATAAGTTCGCAGTTTGCGCCGCTTAACAAAAATGCTCAGCCATTTGTTCCGCAACTATTGCATCAGATACCACCAACAAATCCAGCTGTGCCGCCAGTAAGTTCGTCAAGTAATGCGCCATCAATAAATGAAGATGCAGCTAACAACAACGCCTCTTCATCGACAACTTCTTCAGATGGCTCACCGTTACCAACAAATCCGACTGTGCAGCCAGTAAGTTCGTCGAGTGATACGCTATCAATAAATAATAGCGGCAATCTTCGTCGATTTTTATCTCCGTCGTCGACTCCATATGGCATTCCTTCAGAGCTTCGCTCTATAGCTTTTGTTGAATTATTTTTCCCTCCTCTTCCGAGTTTTTCTACTCCTCTTAGTGTTTCATCGGTTTCTCAAACCAATGACAATACTGCTTCCTCTCAATTGTCTTTGGCGAGTAGCAGTAGTAGCTCTTCATCATCGTCGAGCTCATCGAGTAGCAGTATCAGTTCTTCATCATCATCAGAGTCGAATACTTTTTCTCCAGACAATGAAAACTTTGATTATTATGATAGCGATAGCGATGATGAAGTTTGTTTTTATGATATGTTGGCACAGGCAAATTTCTTTTTGCCGGTGGATTCAGATGACGATGAAAGTAGCGAGAAAGAAGACAAGAAGGATGGCAAAAAATAGACAATGAATCATAGGGCGTTTAAATTAGAGTCAGGAGTAGATTATGAAAAAAAATATAGTTATTGTGAGTTGTCTTTGCTTACTTGGGCTGACGCAGAATTCAAGTTTGTTTGGTATGATAAATACAAATGAAAATGAACTGAATCATGCGTCATCGAGTTCATCAATTAGTCGCAGTACGTCATCTGAGCCGCTTAAACAGATTCTTGGGGCATTTAGATCAGCATCAGCGAATCATAAAAAAAGTTATATATGCAACAATTTTAAAGAGATCTTTTTGGCAATAAAAACATATCGTAACAATTGGGAGTTGGCGCCATCATTTAATGATCAACGAATAATACAGTTGCTTGAAGAAGTGGATTTTGAAGAGCTTTGGGATTTTTACTATTTTGTTATGAAAAAGGCTGTGCGTGATGCTCACGATTTCCGACTGACTCGTAGCGCACGATTGTTGCAAGAAGTTGTATTAACAAAAATATTATGCGACATTGTCACAAAAGATGCACCAACTGTATTTTTTACAAAAAAGAATGTGTTTGAACTTCTTGCTGAAATCTCAGGACTTTTTTCCAAAAAGCTTGCGCCGGTCTATAACTTTAATTCCGCTTGCAGACATTCTCTCATATCTTGTTTAGGAACATTGGTAAAATGCTTGTTAGGTAATGATATTTATATCGGTAACGATGATCGTGTTTTGAATCATAGCATAAGTGCTGCGATAAAGAATTACTTGAAGGAGAGAATTCGCCTTATTAATTTATGCGATATTTTTCAACCGATGAGTCTTTTATTTCACAACGATGGTATTAGTATTCAAAGGCTGGATTCTAAAGCTAGGCTTCACTATTTTGCTTTTGTTCTGTGTATGTATAAAAAACTAAACAACGATTCCAGTGATTCGTCTTCCAATAACTATGACGATACCTTAAAATTTCATCTTTGTCAATTGAACGGTGCTTTTAATAATATCAGAGTTCTGGACACTAAACCAGAAAGCGAACAAAGCCGAATGTTGTATATGGCATCTCTCAGTCGGCTCATAGATATGTATGCAAATAGCAGTTCGTCCGATCCTGAACTTACCTCTCATTTACGTGCAATTCTTTCTGGAAAATTGGATGGCCCAAATTTCATTACCAATTATAAAATGAATGGTAATTTTTCCTGGTTTCCTGCAGCGCTTTGTTCTCATTGGACAATGACTTCATCGTCAAGCTCTTCGAGCAGTAGTGTGTCGTCATCGAGTAGCAGCGGTTCATCGTCGTCGAGCTCATCGAGTAGCAGTAGTTCTTCCGTGCCATCGAATGATTTTCCTATAGGTGATGATGGTGACGATTATTATGATGATGAAGATTGTTTTTATGATATGTGGGAGCCCCCATCTTTCTATTTGTCATTGCTTGCAGATAACACAGAAGAAACAAAGAGCAAAGAAGACGAGAAATAATATGTTATCAGTGTCGGTTGGCTAAATAAATTATGAGTAGATTATGAAAAAAAATACAGTTATTGTAAGTTGTTTCTGCTTACTTGGATTGGCACAGAATTCAAGTTTGTTTGGTATGATAAACACAGAGAAAGTGACGATCGAGAAAGAAAAACCTCCAGTTGCCCCTATAAAAGAGAATGTACCTAAATTAGAGGCAGACTTTGCAGATCCATTTTCCATTCCTCCTGGGCTTGGTGACGATAGTTCGTCGTCTGAGTCTCTTAAACAGATTCTTGAAGCATTTAGATCATCGAATGATAAAAAGAGTTATATATGCAACAATAAGTCGAAGATCTTTTCGGCAATAAAAACATATCGTAACAATTGGAGGAAGACGCCATCATTCAGTGATCCACGAATGATACAATTATTGGAAGAAATGAACTTTGAAGAACTTTGGGATTTTTACAATTCTGTTATTTCTGTTATTAAGATTGTACGTGATGCTAAAAATTTGCAACTGACTACAAGCGCACGATTGTTGCAGGTGTTTGTATTAACCAAAATGCTACGTGACATTGCCACAAAAGATGCGCTAACTGTATTTTTTGAAAAACAGAATGTGTTTGAACTTCCTGCTAAAATCTCAGAACTTTTTTCCAAAAAGTTTGCGTCGCTCAATAATAGTTACAGGTCCACTTGTAGACATTATATCATATCTTGTTTGGGAATATTGGTAAAATGCTTATTAGGTAATGATATTTATATCGCTGATTGTGTTTTGAATCATAGCATCAGTGCAACGATGAAAAATTACTTGAAGGAGAAAATTCACAGTATTAATTTACGCGATATTTTTCAAGCGATGAGTTTTTTATTCCGCGGCGATGGTATTAGCATTAACAGGCTGAATTCTAAAGCTATACTCCACTATTTTGCTTTTGCTCTGTGTATGTATAAAAAACTAAATAACGACTCCAGTGATTCGTCTTCCGATAGCTACGACAACATCCTAAAGTTTCACCTTTGCCAGTTAGTTGGTGCTTTTAATGATATCCGTGTTTTGGATATAAACGCTAGCCCAGAAAACAAACAAAGCAGGATATCGCATATGACATCTCTCCGCGTGCTCATAGATAAGTACGCAGGCAGTGCTTTGTCCGATCCTGAACTTACATCTTGTTTTCGCAATATTCTTTCGGGAAAATTGGATAGCCCCAATTTCATTACCAATTATAAAATGAATGGTGATTTTTCCTGGCTTCCCGCAGCGCTTTGTTCTCTTTTGACAATCGATTCAGTATTAAAATCGACGTCGAACTCATGGAGTAGCAGCAGTTCTTCCGTGCCATCGAATGATTTTCCTATTGGCGATGATAGTGACGATTATTATGATGATGAAGATTGTTTTTGTGACATGTGGGCGCCCCCATCTTTCTATTTGTCATTGCTTGCAGATAACACAGAAGAAACAAAGAGCAAAGAAGACGAGAAATAATATGTTATCAATTTAATTGGATTATGGTGTGATATTTAATGAAACACACGAAAACATTAGAAACAACTATATTTGGACCATACGAAGACTGATAGAAGATCTGAGTCAAAATGAGCCTTCTAGCTTGAATTACGAATTTATCTCATCTCTGAAAAGTGTACTTTCGTCAGTTGGTAATACTAAAGAATACCTTTTAGCATCTTATAGAGGACTAACCCGCGCTACGGCTCGTGTAGACAGTAAGTTCCTTTGGTTGCCAACTACTGCTGCACCAATAGCATATCCTCCATATCCTCCATATCCGCTGATGTACACGTATCTTCCGATGCAGCAGTATACACCAATGCTTCCTGTGCCTCCAATGCCGTTTGCTGGACATCCTCCTATCCAATATCCGCAGCAGCAGTACACCACTGACTACGATGCCACAGGTAAGTACATCGTCAACTGGTAGTAGCTTATCCGCATCGTCTAGCGTAGGTCAGCAGAGTTTTTACATGCAGACATTTTCTACACCCCATGCCCTAAACGCAAATGCTCCTGTTTTTGTTCCGTCGAGGACTGTGATATCAGTAAGTTCATCAAGTCGCAGTACTTCATCTACATCATCAAGCGCTAATGATGTTCCAGGATTTCCATCTAACGAAGAAAAAAAGTAACAGTTCCTAATCTAGCCACATAGGAATTCCACAACGGAGTCAAGTCGTTCCAGACCTGCCTCCGTTAGCTGTAGTTTCGTCAGATGCTCTACGACCAACTGTTTATCGATTAAAAAACGAATTTTCTCATCACTAAGGACCTCGGAAACCACATCTTTTGAGTTATTTTCGTGAATATTTTTTAGCTCGATGCCTTCGTTCAAACGCAGTCCCATAATCAGCGTTTCTTCCAGCTTTTCTCTTGGGGAAAGTACTTTTGAACTTTCTCTAGCGTCGGATTTTTGTTCCAGTGATTTTTTCCAGGCATATGGATCAGATATTTTTACGATTTCATTTTTATATCCATCGATGGTTAGACGACTGTGTGCAGCCGGACCAATCCCGAGATAATCATGATATTTCCAGTAGTTCATGTTATGAATACATTCGAAGTTTGGTCTTGCGTAGTTGGAGATTTCGTATCTGAAAATGCCGTTATCTCGCAGATAATCCACAATGAAATTGTAATAGCGGATTGCGTCTGTATCGCAAATATCATGCATATCCCCCGCCAATAGCCTGTCGTGAAATACCGTTCCCTCATCAAACGATAGCTGATAGCAGGAAATATGTTTGCAATCGAAACTAACAGCCGTCGCCAGATCCCGCTCCAGGCCATCAATGTCTTGACACTCGTAGCCATAGATAAAATCAAAGCTGAAGTTATTGAAAATGTTAGAAACAATCTCTGCCGCCAAATGAGCTTGCTTCGAATCATAAATCCTTCCCAGAAATTGCAGATTTACATCCGAAAAGCTTTGTATTCCCAGCGATAATCTATTGATGCCAGCATCACGAAAATCCTTCATAGTTTGTTTATCAAACGTTCCCGGATTGGCCTCCATGCTAATTTCTGCCTCAGAATCCAAGAGACATTCTTTCTGCAAAAAATCCAAGATATTTGCGATTGATTTCGGCTTCATTAGAGACGGAGTCCCACCTCCGAAAAAAACTGTAGCCAGCGTGACGCTGGACCCGTTTTCTGCTTCGCTACCAATCGCAGGGTATGCGAGTACTATTTTCGATGACGGAGCTGTTTCTATATGAGAAAACGCATGTGGTGCAACCACTTTCGATGACGGAGCTGTTTCTGTATGAGAAAACGCATGTGGTACAACCACTTTCGATGATGGAGCTACTTCAGCATGAGTAAACGCCTGTGGTGCAACCATTTTCGATGATTGAGCTACTTCAGCATGAGTAAACGCCTGTGGTGCAAGCACCGCCAGTCCGGTACGCACCAACTCTTGTTGTAGATCGATTAGTAAATATTTTCCGAAATCCTCCAATATCCCAGAATCACACGACGCATTTAGAGGAACACTCGCAAATCCGCAGTATGGACATTTGGAGCGGCAAAATGGCCAATGAATATATATTGATAGAGGACGGAGACATACATTCTTACTCATCAGGCATACTTTTAGCAAACAACAAAACAGAACCACGACTAAGCCATGGTTCTGTTTATTTCTCTATGCAACTTACTCTTTTAGTTTCCCAGCAAGCACCTAAACCTTCGGTGCCGGTTTGGCAGCTCTCTTTGCATCTGGTTTTACAGGTGCAGACATAGCTTCATCCGCTTTAAAAGGAGAGCCATCCTCATTAAATTTCTCAACTTTATATTGCTTCTCCAATCTATCGATGAGCTTCATTACTTCTTCCTGAACGACCATTTGCTTAAGAGCATCTTTGCAGTCTTCAAACTTCTGTACAGTGCTGTCTCGACTCTCGGTAACCTTGAATATATGATAAGTACTTTCTCCACTTGGACCAGGTATCGTTATAGCATCCTTCGTGTATTCTCCATTCTTAAGAGCCTGCAATTTTTCTTTTATTGGAGATGGGAGAATCTGAATAGGAATGAATCCTTCATCACCGCCCTTTTCTTTTGAAGGAACCGCACTCTTCTCTTTGGCCACAGCCAAGAAATCTTTTCCCTTCGCTAATTCAGCGAGAACAGCTTTAGAGTCCGCTTCGGAAGTTACCATTATATGATACAAATGATGTTCCTTGGTGCTTTCGAATTCCTGGACATACTTTGCATACCTTGTCCTGAGAGCTGAATCACTTTCGGCCTTTGGAGCTATCTCCTTCATGAGAAAAACTCGTGCAAGAAGTTCTTCTTTCATTTGGTCGAGTCTCTCGATGAACTCTTTCGATGTATCCATCTTTGCTTTTTTTGCCTGCTCAACCATCAGATAGGCGCTCATTTTTTGATCTCTCAGCATACCAAACAACTTATCTGGATCTATCCCTTTGATAAGATGTGGCGGAAGAAGCTTCATGTCTTCCAAAACTTGGCTACGCTTGAATTCTTTGCGACCTATCCTCAAGACAACAGGATCTCCGACGATTTTCTTTTTTTCAGCTGGAGCACTGGTTGCAGCAACTGCAGCGCCTTCAGAGGCAGCCGGAGCAGCGGAAGAAGTCGCAGGAGCGGCAACAGCAGGAACAGTAGCACTATCCGAAGAAGTAGTGCCTGCATCCGCCTTATTTTCGCCTCCAGCATCTTTTCCTTCTTTGCCCTTGCCTTCTTCAGCTTTTCCATCCCCCTTAAAACTGTTCAATAACGCACCCGCAGACATGTAATCGCTATAAAAAAGCGACAGCACGACGGCGACACAAACTAATCTAATTCTCATAGTAATATTTCCTTTTGCTATTCCAACAGAGATCAAAAATCCCAACAACGTGCGTTATTGTATTACAACAATATAGTATTATCAAGTGCGAGAATCCACAAAATCAGAGATAATTCATAGAAAAATGACGTTTTTCGAAGACAACAAAAACATTTTATATAAAAAACATATTTTGTTAAAATTAGAGCCGTTGCGAAACCGAGTATAGTGTAATTTTTAACTTTTTGTTAAGCCTATCGGCGGAGATTTCCTCTCCGCCATTTGCGCTTATTTATTAATCTACGTCTCTTATTCTCATGGTAAGTTTAGCGCGCCCCTTGTTGTCGCATCCCAGAAACTGGACGTCTATTTCGTCTCCTTCATTTACGACATCGGTTACTCTTTCGACTCTTTTATCTGCCATCTCGCTCACGTGAACGAGACCTTCTTTGATGCCGAAGAAACGAACAAACGCTCCGAAGTCCATGACTTTGGTTACCTCTGCCTTATACACTGCGCCATATTCCGGATCCAGCGCGATTCCCCGGATCATATCCAATGCGCATTCGGTTGCAGCTGAATTGTTGGCGGCCACAGTGACGTTGCCATCGTCGTCTATGTCGATTTTCGCTCCACTGCGTTCGATGATTTCCCGAATGACTTTTCCGCCGCTTCCAATAACTTCACGAATCTTGTCTTTCGGAATGACAATCGTCGTCATTTTAGGCGCATTTTCGTTCAATTCCAACCGTGATTCTGATAATGCCTTCGCCATTTCGTTTAATATGTGCAGACGTCCCTCTTTGGCTTGTCTTATGGCTTTTTCCATGATAGCGAAGCTGATACCTGTTACTTTTATGTCCATCTGCAATGCCGTAATACCATATTCGGTGCCAGCGACTTTGAAGTCCATATCCCCCAGATGATCTTCCTCACCCATGATATCGCTGAGAACAACATAATCGTCGCCTTCTCCCACAATCAATCCCATTGCTATACCAGCCACTGGACTTTTCAATGGAACTCCAGCGTCCATAAGTGCCAACGACGCTCCGCACACAGAAGCCATAGACGACGAACCATTGCAGGACAAAACCTCGGACACAACGCGAGTGGAATATGGAAACTCGTCTTTGGATGGAAAAACGCCACTCACGGCTCTCCAGGCAAGACGTCCATGACCAATTTCTCTGCGACCAGGACTGCCCAATCTGCCGATTTCTCCAACGGAAAACGGAGGGAAATTGTAATGAAGCAGGAAGCGCTCCTTGTATTCACCCGCCAATGCATCGATTATCTGCTCATCCTGCGATGTTCCCAGCGTTGCAATGACAAGAGCCTGCGTCTCACCTCGAGTAAACAGAGCTGAGCCATGCACCATTGGCAACACTGACACGTCAACGGATATCTTTCGTACATCACTGGCCGTTCGGCCGTCAATGCGTTTTCCAGTGGCAAACAAGCTTTTTCTCACATAACTCGAGCACACATCATGGAATATACCGCTGAGCAGTTTTTTGTCGATTCCCTCTCTTTCCGCAAAATGCGTAACAATAGAATCCAGCACTTGTGATAGCGCTTCATTCCGATCGTGCTTGCATTTTCCTTTGTAGGCTTCTTCGATTTTATCGCTGAATTTTTCGGAGATCCCTTGGGTAATTTCAGTGTGATCTGCGCTCTGCTCCGCAATTTCCCACGGATCCTTGGCGCACTCTTCGGCAAGATCAAATATCATATTGATTACCGGCTGGAACGATGCGTGTCCGAATTTCAGAGCATTTAGCATGTCATCTTCCGACAACTCTTTCGCACCGGATTCCACCATCAGAACACCGTCCCTGGTTCCGGCTATAACCAGATCCAAATCGGAAGTACCAAACGGATTTAGCGTGAACTCGCCGTTTTCAAATCCAATTCTGGATGCGGCAATTGGTCCCATAAATGGAATGCCCGAGATCGTAAGCGCCGCAGAAGCTCCTATGATGGAAACTATGTCCGGATCATTCTGTCCGTCAAAACTGAGAACCGTACAGACCACCTGAGTTTCGTTTCTGAAATTAGGATGAAAAAGCGGACGAATCGGACGATCAATCAATCGGGAAACCAGAGTTTCCTTCTCGGACGGCCGCCCTTCCCTCTTTATGAAGCCACCGGGAATTTTTCCAGCAGCATATGCTTTCTCAATGTAATTTACAGTCAGAGGGAAAAAGTCAGTCTCGGAAGATTGCTCCTTATTGGCGACCACGGTGCACAACACCGTTGTATTACCGTACTTAACCATAACAGCCCCAGTGGCCTGATGCGCAAAACGCCCCGTCTCTATGGAAAGCAACCTGCCTCCCCATGTAATTTCTTTTCTAAATGTCATTCACTTTTTCCCTAAAAATATTATTCGAACCATCAATTTATTACCGTCTCAATCCGAGCGTCTTAATCAGATCAGCATATCTATTGCTATCGACTTTCTTCAGATAATCCAGCAATTTTCTTCTGCGACTCACCATAGCCAGAAGGCCGCGTCTCGAATGAAAATCCTTTGTGTGGACGTTCATGTGATCGCCAACGCTATTGATTCTAGCAGTTAACACCGCCACCTGCACCTCCGGAGATCCCGTATCCCCTTCGTGTGTGGCGAATTTATTTATAATTTCTTGTTTGTTTTCAATCGACATCATTATCTCCAATTAACATTAATAAACACACATCCTAACAGCCTTAAGCAAGCCGTCGTCAGAAATGTCCCCTACCCCTTTGAAAACACCATCGCAACTGTCGTAAATGCGGACATTTGACGACGAACCTTCAACCGATATCGGCAATCCATTCTGAACCTTTTTCACAAGATCACGCTCCAAATACAAGGCCGGGATGTCGTCCAGCGGAC
>BNWE01000029.1 GCA_025998595.1 Alphaproteobacteria bacterium
TGGATTTTCTTTTTTCCTGGATTCCTACGCCACTTCGTGGCTCTGAAGTGGTTGCACCACGGGCGTTTTTTTAGTAATGCCAGTGCGGCACGCACCGACGTAGGGATCCGGCTGAATAAAATACATATTCTAAATTTAGTTTGGTATAGAGCATGATTTCTTATTTGAAGGGAACTGTCGAGAAGATATCCGACAATTCCATTATATTGGACGTGAATGGGGTAGGGTATTCGGTACTTTGCTCCTCAAGAACCATCAGTGAAGCTCAGGAGCGCAAAGGGGTTCCTATTTGCATTTTTACGGTGCTGAATGTGAGGGAAGACGCCTGGACTTTGTTTGGATTTATCTCCGAGAGAGAGCGCTTTTGGTTCAATACGCTGGTGTCGGTGCAAGGAGTAGGAGGAAAAGTCGCCATCGCCATATTGTCGGTTCTATCGGACGATGACATATACAATGCTTTTCTGAATCAGGATAAGACTATGTTTACCAGAGCTGACGGAGTTGGTCCCAAGCTGGCGACTCGTATTGTTTCGGAGCTTAAGGATAAAATCGTTGGGAAAATCGATGTTAATGTTGGCGTATCGCAGATTCCTGTTGAAACCGGCGTGCTAAATGACGTGATTTCTGCTTTAACGAATCTTGGCTATCAGAAATCGGATGTTTTCCGAGTGATGTCGTCCATTCAGCAGGATCCAGACGTTAAATTTGATGTACTATTGAAGGCGGTTCTGTCGAAGCTATCGTCTGGGGTATAATATGGACAAAAATGAGAATCTGGATGCGGAATTAAATAAGGATGAATTTTCCGAATATTCGCTGCGTCCGAATAGTCTCAATGATTTTATCGGGCAGGAATCTCTCAAAAGCAATCTGCGGATTTTTATCGAATCTGCCAAAAAAAGAAAAAAGGCCATGGATCACATCTTGTTTTTTGGTCCGCCTGGATTGGGAAAAACAACGCTGTCCCAGATAATATCAAAAGAGTTGGGAGTTGGTTTTAAGGCGACTTCCGGACCAATCCTTGCAAAGGCCGGAGATTTGGCTGCTATACTCACGAATTTACGCGAATTGGACGTTCTTTTCATCGACGAAATTCATCGCATGAATCATCTGGTGGAGGAGATATTGTATCCGGCGATGGAGGATTTCCAGCTGGATCTCATGATAGGGGAGGGGCCAGCTGCCAGATCCGTAAGAATCGATCTGCCGCATTTCACGCTTATCGGAGCCACGACGCGATCCGGTATGTTATCGTCTCCGCTGAGGGATAGGTTCGGTATACCTCTGCGTCTGGAGTTCTATACGCATCAGGAACTGCAGATAATAATATCCAAAAACGCACAATTGCTGGGAATTCAGATATCTTCGGATGGATCAGAGGAAATTGCACGCCGATCCAGGGGGACTCCGAGAATTGCCGGCCGACTTCTGAAAAGGGTTCGAGATTTTGCCATAGTGAGTGGCGCCAACGTGATTGATCGAACAATTGCCGATGTCGCGCTTAAAAATCTAGATGTTGATGAAAATGGCCTTGATTCTATGGACAGAAAATATCTAAAATGCATATTTGAATTTTATAATGGTGGTCCCGTGGGAGTAGAGACTTTGGCTGCGGTATTATCGGAGAAACGAGATACCATTGAGGAAGTTATAGAACCGTATATTTTGCAAAATGGCCTTGTGCAGAGAACTGCTCGTGGGCGTGTTTTAACTATTTCGGGGTATCGATACCTTGGAGCAACGCCAAAACAAAGCGAAAGTCTATTTGAAGGAGAATTATTATGAATGGTAGTATTGAAGAGACTGCTGTTAACGTAACTAATAGTGTCAGTACGGGAGCGCATGATCTATCTGTATTATCTATGTTTGCGCAGGCATCACTCACGGTGAAATGCGTGATTGTCCTTTTGATATTGTGTTCGCTCTGGAGTTGGACGATAATCTTTGCGAAAAGCTCAATGATGGGAAAGCTAAAAAGCAGTGCAGATAAATTTGAGGAAGCGTTTTGGAATTGTGGCTCTCTGGATATATTCTTCGATAGCATCTATAATAAAAAGGGAACAGATCCTTTTCTGAATGTTTTTACCGCGGGAATGAATGAATGGCGCAGAACGAAAAACAAAAGTGCCGGAGCGGCATCAGTTAGGGAGCGGGTGGGAACCATGATGCGAGTGGCCATAGGAAGGGAGATTGACTTTCTGGAACAGCATATTGGATTTCTTGCCACCGTCGGCTCTACGGCTCCGTTTGTGGGATTGTTCGGAACCATCTGGGGAATCATGGATTGCTTTGAGTCCATTGGGTTGGAGCAATCAGTAGGTCCTGGAATTGCCGAAGCACTTTTTGCTACAGCTCTTGGGTTGGTGGTGACTATTCCTTCGGTCGTTGCCTACAACAAAATATCCGGAGAGATCAATCGTTATCAGAATAGATTGGAAGCGTTTGTGGACGAATTTTCCACGATAATCTCAAGACTTATGGAAGAGTAGGGGATAGCCATGGCTGTTACTATGAGAAAGAGTGGGGGCAGAAGGCGGCGTTTTGCTCCCATGAGCGAAATGAACGTCACTCCAATGATTGATGTGATGCTGGTGCTACTGGTGATATTAATGGCGACGGCTCCATTGTTGAATGTGGGAGTAAAGGTTACGCTTCCTAGCGCCAATGCTCCCAAAGTAACAGGTAACGATAAGCCGATAACTGTGAGTGTTGACAGTAAGGGGCATGTGTTTATCGGAGACGTCGAAGTAGACGATGATACTCTTACCGACAAATTGCGGGCCATAACAAAAGAGAGCATGGATGCCAAGATATTCGTTCGGGGCGATCAAGCACTCTCCTATGGAAGCATCATGAAAATCATGGGACGCATAGGTAAGGCTGGATTTCAAAAAGTAATACTCGTAACTGAATTACCAAAAGAACAGGAACAGAGATCTAATGCTCCTAAAAAGAGGTAAAAATTCCCTAGTCAGATCTGCTGGATGTTCCGTAATAATCCACATAGTGTTGTTTTCGTTGGGATTTATATCGATTCCCCGAGGCGATAATCATATACTGATGGAATCTGGAATGGAAGTGGAATTTGCCGGAGATAGCGAGTTGCAGGAGGCGGAAGACTATGCATTTGAGGATATTCCCCATGACGATGTGCCGACAATAGAAGATACGCCACTGGAAAATATAAAAATCGAAGATGAGCCTGAATCGGAACTGGAGCCAGCGCCTGTTGTACCCGAGCCTGAGCCGGAACCATCGCCTGTTGTACCAGAACCTGAGCCGGAGCCAGCGCCAGCGCCTGTTGTTCCCGAGCCTGAGCCGGAGCCAGCGCCTGTTGTACCCGAGCCTGAGCCGGAACCATCGCCTGTTGTACCAGAATCTGAGCCGGAACCGTCGCCTGTTGTACCAGAACCTGAGCCGGAACCGTCGCCTGTTGTACCCGAACCTGAGCCGGAACCAGAACCGAAACCGGAACCTGAGGAAAAGCCGGTCATAAAAGAAGAAAAGAAGTCGGAGGAAAAAGCAGTCATAAAAAAAGAAGAACCGCCAATCAAAAGGGAAGAAGATAAGCATCCAAAGAAAAAAAATAAGCCAAAGTTGGCTGACGTGCTAAAAACCGCAGAAAAAGGAGAAAACAAGAAGAAAAAGAAAAAAATATTACAGGATATCGCCGAAAAAGCATCTCGTGACCAGTCGAACAAAGAATTTGATAAAATGCTCAATGAGAGTATGAATGCTCAAAAAAAGTCCTCTAGCGGTGGAAGGAGAAGACGCAGATATGGATCGTTGGGCAGTGGCGGAAGCATTACCGATGTTGATAAAAATAATATCAGAGCTCAAATATGTCATCACTGGATTGTGCCAGCTGGGGTAAGAAATGCGGAGAATATAAAGCCTGAGATTGAATTTAAACTGAGAGATAATGGCGAAGTTATTACCTCCAGTATCGTAATAGTGGACGAGAGAAGGTATAGAAACGATCCTGCTTTCAGAGCTGTCGCCGATAGTGCTAAGCAGGCTGTTTTGCAGGCGAGTCCACTGGATATTCCAAAAAATAAAATAGAATTATTGCGTGAAATCACGCTGAGGTTTGATATGAAGGAAGCTTTGAGGTAAGTGTGTGCCGTATGGGGCATATAAATGTTGTCCAACATTACGCTTTGTGCTGCAAACACAAAATAAAATAGAATTATTGCGTAAAATTCGATTCCGGTTTACTATAAAGGAAGTGTTAGGATATGTATGTTATGAAGAAAATGTTTTTTGCATTTGGATTGGCGATTGCTTGTGTATTGGATGCGTGGGCTCCCCCAAAGGTTATCATCGACATAAACAGAGGGAGAAAAGATCCGGTTTCGATCGCCATAGATGTTTTCGATCCATCCCATCTTCTGATGAAAGATCAATTCTTTGACGTGGTGCAGAACGATTTGCAGGGAACATATCTATTTAGATCCATTCCTCCCAGAGCGTTCATGCAGAATCTCCAAGGCACCAACGATAAGCCGAAATTTTCCGTTTGGAAGACTATAAATGCCCAATATTTAGCCAGCATAGAAGTTGGTTTTGATGGAAATCAGTTGCGAGTTTCTTTAGCTCTGTATGATGTTCTGTCTGAAACTAGAGTTGAACTGCTGAGTCTTTCCGGTGGTATGGACAATTGGAGAAAAATGGCTCACATGGTTGCCAATAAGATATACGAGAGAATTACCGGAGAATCAGGGTATTTCGATACGAAAATGCTATACGTGTCCACTCAAACTAAAGCGAAAGGAGAGAAGTCATACAGACTTGCGATGATGGATCAGGACGGGTACGCTCATAAATATCTAACGGATGGCAATTCGATTGTTCTAACTCCAAGATTCTCTCCGAACGGAAAAGAATGTTCATTCTTCGGTTACCGGGAGAGAGTCGTAAACGGTCGCAGAGTTCCTCTTTCGGCTCATATATACAGACTTGATTTAACGAGACCGTCGCAGCCGCAGTTGTTTGCAAGTTTCAAAGGCGGCATGACCTATGCGCCCCGCTATTCTCCGGACGGACGTCTTCTGATATTCAGCTTGTCGGATCGCGGTTCATCTTCCATATATACGCTTAACATGGAAACGAAGGAAATAAGACGCATAACTCGTGGGCGCTGCATTGATACTTCCCCGTGTTATTCTCCGGACGGACAGCACATCGTGTTCAACTCGGATAGGGGAGGGACACCACAGCTGTACATTATGGATTCCGATGGCGCCAACATAAAAAGACTGTCGTTTTCCAGAGGTAGATACGCGACTCCGGTTTGGTCTCCGCGTGGTGATTGGATCGCTTTTACGAAATGGGCGACTGGAAATAATGCATTTAACATAGGTGTTATTCGTCCGGATGGAACGGAGGAGGGACTGATTGCATCCGGATATTTGCTGGAAGGCCCAAGTTGGTCTCCAAATGGCCGCGTGATTATCTTTTCCCATCAGGATTACTCAAAGCGCGAGAAAATTCACAGTGTGGATATTACAGGCTATAACGAACATGAGGTACGTACTCCGTTTAACGCTATAGACCCTGAATGGTCCCAGAGAATAACCAATTAGGATTATTGAAGAAAGTTGCAACTGTTTGAAAAGATTCCACCGCTGGCTGATAGAATCCGTCCATCTGATTTCGATGAACTCATTGGCCAGTCGGTTTGCGATCAGATTTCGTCAATTGATAATCTCCAGTCGATGATTTTCTGGGGGCCTCCTGGTTCTGGCAAGACGTCTCTGGCTAAAATTCTGGCTCGCAAAAGTGGATTGCAATTCGAAGAGACGTCGGCGGTAATTCACGCAACTGCGAAATTTAGGTCCATATTCGATGATGTTACCCGAGATCCATCCAAAAAAGTAATTATGCTGATCGATGAGATACATCACCTGAATAAAAGCCAGCAGGATATTTTCCTTCCATATCTGGAAGGAGGCGGCCTGATACTAATCGGTACCACTACCGAAAATCCGTCATTCGAACTGCGACCAGCGTTGTTGTCTCGCTGCAAGGTGATTACCTTCGATCGATTGCAATTGCCGCATCTGGATAAGATTCTTCAGCGGGCGGAAGAGTTCATGCAGAAGGAGCTGCCACTAACTCCGGAGGCGCGACAGCATCTGTGTCTGATGTCTGACGGCGATGGTCGATACCTCCTGAATCGCGCGGAGGAGCTGTTGGCGCTACACGTTAGGGAAAAACTGTCCATCGAAGCGCTGGAAAAAATCGCTCCCAAAAGAGCCGTGGTATACGATGCTTCTCAAGAGGAGCATTACAATCTACTAAGTGCTTTTCACAAATCCCTGCGTGGATCCGATGTGGATGCAGCGCTATATTGGACAAATCGCATGCTTATAGGTGGGGAAAATCCGCTCATAATTGCTCGCCGTCTCATAAGATTCGCAGCCGAGGATGTTGGACTTGCGGACCCCAATGCGATATTGCAGGCAATAGCGGCGCATCAGACCTACAGCATGCTGGGATCGCCGGAGGGGGAATTGGCCATAACCAACGCCGTCATATATCTGGCCACAGCTCCCAAATCCAATGCCGGATACGTGGCCTACAATAAATCGAAGAAATGCGCCGAATTTTACGGTTCTTTGCCAACTCCCAAGAAAATCAGAAACGCTCCAACGAAATTAATGTCCGAACTCAAATATGGCGAAGGATACGTCTACGATCACGATACGGAACACGGATTTTCCGGAGACAATTTCTTCCCGGACGAACTATCACGCAAGAAATTCTATCAGCCGGTGGAAAGAGGCTTCGAAAGAGAACTCAAAAAACGCGTCGAATGGCTTGACAAAATGAGGAAAAAGTGATTGCATCACGGGCATTTACTGCTTTGATACGTGGTGCATTGTATACAAGTACAAGGCTATGCGCACTAATGTAAGCCTTGCGCATCGTAGACACAAAAAATATTTCCATTTTTTTGTTTTTTTTCTTGTGTTTTTATCTGAGAAGGATTATATACTACTTGTAGTTATTGCATAATGGTTATTCAATAGCTTTGTTATGGTTATATTGCTTTTTAATTATGGAGATAGAAATGGAAAAGAGTAATAAAATTGCTGCTGCGGCAGCTCTAGCGTTGTTTGCTTGTTTTTCGAGTGCTGAGTGTATGCAGGAAGAGATGGTAAGAAGTGAATATATGACAAAAATGAGTAAAGATATAGCGGCAAGAAAACATACGATGAGAACAAATGAAGGTAAGGAAATAATGATTTTAGGTAGGAAACACCGGGAACTTACTACTACACACAATGTCTTGAAACATGCGCTATATAAGGGAATACTGTATGAAGTGTCGTTTCTTAATAGTCTCTCCAAGTGTTATTTAAAAAAAGACAAAGTTCTGTCAGAGATATATGAACATCTGCCGTCAATGAAAGAGAAAAACATTGTTAAGATCATGCAGCAGATTTTTTTGGGAACTGATAAGCATTTCTTCAATTGTATAATTGCACCTGGTACGACAGGAAGCATGCTGATGCTGACTGCTAATTTTATGCAACGAGGAAATGTGCTGGGACAAGTGTTACTTATAGCAGAAGAAGAACGTCCAGAGATTGGAATCAACATTTATGGCCACTTTGAGGATCATGATGTGAAATTCACTGCAACACATACTGGTGTAGTAATTACTAATGCTTTAGCTGCTACGTATTCTAAGAGATCTTATATGACGGTTCTGCCTGCACCTTACGGTGTCATCTGCCATGCGGCAGGCTGCTGGAACAAGAACTAATGTACTCGATATCGATTCCGAAGTAAAAAAACTGGCTTTGTCGTATTGCTGGGCGTGAGTTCTCGTCCAGCAGTTTTTTCAGGAGCCTCGCGACACGGATTTCAACTCAGAATTGTTGATATTTTAGCACTTATGCCACAACCATTCCTTATCTTTTTCATGTGTAGGCCATGATCCAACGTCGCAGACACTGTTGATTATGAAGATGTATACGGATATTATGACATAGTTTAATATGGAACTATTAATGAAAATTCGTAAGGTTATATTTCCTGTCGGTGGATTGGGCACAAGGTTTTATCCGATTACACGAGCGATTCCAAAAGAAATGCTGGGGATTCTCGATAAACCTTTGATTCATTATGCATTTGAAGAGGCGCTTTCTGCTGGCATCGAGCAGTTTATATTTGTCACGCGTCAGGGTAAAAATTCCATTGAGGATTACTTTGATTATATCTTAACGCATTCTGATGATTTTGACGACGATCGGTGCAGCTTTTGCTATGTGCGTCAGAGTGAGCCTAGGGGACTTGGACACGCCGTATTGTGCGCAAAGCATCTCATAAACGACGAGCCATTTGCCGTCATAAGTGCAGACGACTACATATCTCATGATAAATCATGCATTGGAGAGATGATAAAAAATTACCATGGATCAAACATGGCCGCAATCATGAACGTTTCCAAAAAAGACGTCAGCAAATACGGCATAATGGACGTGGAAAAAGAAAATGATAAAATTGTGATTGCGCGATCCGTTGATGAAAAGCCCTCAGTTGAAAAGGCGAAGTCGACTAATGCCATAGTCGGAAGATACATCCTAACGCATGAAATATTTGATGTTCTGAAGGATCTGAAACCCGGAGTGAAAAACGAAATACAACTGACGGACGCTCTTCTTCAGATGATACCAACGCATGGTTTGACTGGCTTTAAATTTGAAGGGGATAGGTTCGATTGTGGAACAAAGGAAGGGCTTCTGTTGGCGATTTTACATGTATCCATGAAGGATAAGAAGCTGGCTAGTATCGTTAAGAATTTTTATGGGAGATGATAGTTGTGAAAATTGCTGTTGTTGGAACTGGATATGTGGGATTAGTTTCCGGAGTGTGTTTTTCGGAGTTTGGTTTTTGTGTTAAATGTATCGATAACAATTTATCTAAAATAGAGGAATTAAAAAAAGGCGTTGTTCCGATTTACGAAAATGAGCTGGACAAGCTAATGTTAAAGAACATGAATGCCAGCCGACTTTCGTTTACATCTGATATGGCCAAAGGGGTACGGGACGCAGATATCGTTTTCATAGCGGTTGGCACTCCCAGTAAACCAGATGGAAGCGCCGATCTGAGCTACGTGTACGGAGCCGTAGAGGAGCTGGCGCCACACATGAATGAAAATGCAATTTTGGTAATAAAATCCACAGTTCCTGTTGGTACCACCAGAGCCGTAAAACAATTTCTACATGATAAAGGCTTTGATATAGAGGTGGCATTTAATCCGGAGTTTTTGAGGGAAGGAGCTGCCATCGAGGACTTTATGCGTCCCGATAGAATAATTCTCGGAGTTGAAAGCAAGAAAGCGGAGGATGCATTGAAGCGGGCCTATCGTCCACTTTACGTCCTGAGTATCCCGATTGTATTTACGGGATTGGAAACGGCAGAATTGTCCAAATACGCGGCCAATGCGTTTCTTGCAATGAAAATAACCTTCATAAATGAAGTTGCGAATCTCTGTGAAAATTGTGGTGCGGATGTTAAGGAAGTTGCCTACGCCATTGGTCTTGATAAAAGAATCGGCGAGCAATTTCTGCAGGTGGGGCCCGGATATGGCGGTTCCTGCTTTCCCAAGGATACTTCTGCGCTGAACGATTTCTCGAAAAACTTCGGTGTACATATGCCGCTCGTGGAGGAAACCATAAAATCCAACGATGCGAGGCGCATTAAAATGATACAGAAAATCATGAATGTCTGTGATAACGATGTGAAAAATAAGAGTATTTCCATACTCGGAGTGACATTCAAGGCGAACACCGACGATATGAGGGATAGTCCCAGCATCTGCATAGTAAATCATCTGCTTAAAAATGGAGCAAAAATAAAAATATATGATCCATCTTTTTCGGAGCAAGCCAAAAGGATTTTCGAAGGCGTAGAATGGAGCAATAATGCGTATGATAATTGTAATGGAGCAGATATTGTTGTTATACTCACAGATTGGGCGGAGTTCAGAGCCATTAACTTGGCGGATCTGAGACGTCGAGTGAAAAATCCACTGCTGGTGGATTTGAGGAGCATATATACGGTTAACGAAGCGAGAGCGTCTGGATTCGTTTATCATTCCGTTGGTAGACCGTTTATAGATGGGTAGTTTTATGCGCGTTTTGTGTATTTTATTCGCGTCGTTATTTTTTCTTCATGGGGGTGTTTTTTGCCAGCAAGCGGGCAGTGGGAAAGCGTTAGCTGAACGTAAACGGGAGCTGAGGGAGCTGTGCAAGAAGGCTTTGGAATTAGAACAAAAGATTTCCAAGGAAGAAGATGCTTTAGATGGCATGAGTAATGATGAAAGAACATCTGCTCCGGTTGTAAAAAATAAGTATGAAATTCTAGCCAGGTGTTTAACCCTTCTTTACGATATCCAGAGAGCTTCTAAAATTCTCGCGATTAATCCGAAAGATAACAGAAACGATTTCGTGAGATGTTCCGTAATAATCAAGAATTTCGCCTCTTATTTCAAATCCATTGGAAGGCAGCTCGGAAAAGCTGGCTCTGAAGTGGTTGCGTTGAAAAGAGAGAAGAATATAAAGAAGAAAGGATTGCAGGAATTAATTGATGAATATGAAAAACTAGTAGCAATAATAGATGAAAAATCCGCCGAAATAGCCAAAGATCGCCCGGAAAATGTCATCCAGAACGATGTTGTTTATCATATTGCATCAAAGTCTGAATCCATCGAGGAATTGGATGCTGAACTGGAAGCTGAAAATGCCATTGGGGTACTGAAGAGTATGAAAGCCTCAACGGAGTTATCGTTGGATTATCCGGTCTATGGTAAAATAGCCACTGAGTTTGGAGACAAAAATCCAGATGGGGACATGATACACTATATTTCGTTTGAAACCCGCCACGGAGGCATAGTAATATCACCTGCAAATGGATGCATTGAATTCGCTGGGAAATTCTTGGGCTACGGCAATATGGTGATAATAAGCAACGGAGACCATAGAGTATTTGTATATGAAATGGATATGGTGTTTGCGTCAATCGGCGATACTGTGGAGATCGGCGATTATATGGGAAAAATGAGCCAATGTTTATCAAGTAATCCGGTGCTAAAAATGGAACTGAAAAAAACAGGCGAACCATTGGATCCTAGGCAATGGATGTCGAAAACAATAGAAAAGGGAAAAAAATGAAAAAATCTAGATTTTCTTTATTTTTGATGACTGGAGTTCTGCTCGGCAACACATGTTGTTCCGGCGGTTCACTCCTGAAAGATGCGTCAAAAAGTGATTCCTCAAGCGGTGGAGCAAGTCAAAAAAGCGGGAAGACAGCTCCTGGAAAAAGTTCCTCCAAAAATTCACTTCTCATTCCGGAGGGCATAAAAAAGAATATCCCCGAAGATATGCAATATACTGTATTTCTTCAGATGATATTTGGTTTTATCAGATCCGAGTATGTAAATGAATTGGACGAGGGCGAAATCTCTGAGAAAGCTGTTTCTGGAGTATTGGCATCACTGGATCCACATTCCTGCTACATGAATGAGAAGTCGTTTGCATCTCTGAAGACTCAGACAGATGGCGAATTTGGTGGATTGGGAATTGAAATCATGATGGACGATGGTTTCATTAGAATTATTTCTCCCATTGATGACACTCCCGCCTATAAGGCCGGCTTGAGGTCTGGGGATTTGATCATATATATAAATGACGAATGTATAAACGGAATATCTTCGGAAGAAGCGCTCGAAAAATTGCGGGGCAAACCAAAAACAAAGGTCAAATTAAAAATAAAAAGAGGAGAGAAGCCGCTTTTTGATATAGAGATAGAACGAGATATCATAAAAGTGGAATCCGTAAAAACCGAAATCCTGGATAATATTGGCTACATAAGAATCTCAACCTTCGATAAGAATACAACGAAAAACATCAAGAAGTTTATAAAAGATAATGAAACTAAAAAATTACATGGATTAGTTCTCGATATACGCAATAATCCAGGTGGACTTTTGGATGAAGCTGTTTCCGTATCTGATATATTCCTGGACGGAGGGAAAATCGTCTCTACGCGTGGAAGAACCGAAGATAATAGCAAGGATTTCTTCGCCGGCAAGGGAGATTTGACAAACGGAATTCCCATTGCTATACTGATAAACAGTGGGACAGCGTCTGCTCCGGAAATTCTGGCTGGAGCTCTGAGGGATAACAAACGCGCCATAATAGTCGGCACCAGATCGTTTGGAAAGGGATCTGTCCAGAAGGTCATTCCACTGTCGGAAAATACCGCCATGAAACTAACGGTTGCCAAGCATTATACTCCTAGCGGCGAATGCATACAGGCGAACGGTATTAGTCCGGACATAGAGGCAGATATTGCAATCATAAAAAAGCCTGAAAATATTTTTGTTGTTAGGGAGGAGATTCTAACAAATGCTCTTGATGCTGATAAAAAAGATAAAAACAAAAAAGCCACCGAGGAAATGAATAAGAAAACGCTGGACTCTCTAAATAAAAAGAAATCCGATGATAAAAAAGAAGAAAATGATGAAGATAATACGGAAGAGCTTTATAGAAAACTGCCTCTGAGCGAAAGAGTCGGAAAGGACTATCAGCTAAGCAAAGCTTTTGATACCATAAAAGCAGTTGAGAAATTTAAATCTATGGGTGATAGAACAAATGAAAAGAGATAACAGACTAATTTTTGCTTGGAGTGCTTTTATTCTTTGTATTATTGCTTTTTTAGTTGTTACTGAAATTTATTATGACGATCACAGTAGTGAGCAATCGTCCGGCTATCAATATAGAATTTTTATAAACAACGATATTGTCAACGATGTTGAAGAAGATGATTCAAGCAAAGAAAAGTCTACAGATTCTCTTGGAAAATCACCTGATTCCGAAGTTGATAAGTTACCGAAAAGCGACGACAATCTTTTTTATGAAAAGACAAAATACGGGTATGTCCCAAGGATCTCACTGGATGGTAATAAGATTTTAAATGTGTATGCGGCCAAGTTCTCTGAAAATGGCAAGAAAAAAGCACATCTGGTGATCTACCTTGATAACAATTCCATTGAGTTTCTTGGGCATGCTCTCAAGATGTTGGGAAGTTGTAGGTGTACATTTGTTGTGCCGCACTATCTTACCAAAGTCGCTGACGTCGTAAAAACCATATTTGAAGCTGGTCACGAAGTCTTTTTGCAGATTCCAGTGCAATCGTCTATGTTGGATAATTCCCAAAACGAAATCGCTCCGTTTTTGGCCAACTCCAGCAGTGAAGATACTCTGGATAAATTGCTACGTCTGTTGGCGGTTTCAAAGTATATCATGGGGATCGCAAATCCATCTTCTATTTTGTTGACGAAGTCCAAAAGTGATATGTCGGTTATTTTGGACGAACTTTCTCGGAGAGGACTTGCATTTCTTGATCTAGAAAACACAAATAATGTTTTGGATGTGTTGTCCGGAAACGATTGTGTTATACATGCCAATGCTTCTGTTGTGTTCGAGGCGAAATCAGCACTGGAAATTCCAGACAACGAAGATGGGAGGGTATTTTTGCTACATCTTGATAAATTGCGTGATTTCCTGACGGCGGCGTCAAAGCATGAGAATTACGCAATCGCTCCAGTTAGTGCGTTGATGAGGAAGAAGTGATATGGAGGCAATCTATAGAAAATGTGTGGCTGTTTTACTGAAAAAATCCAGTCTGGTGTTTGCCGGAGAAAGAATCGATACTCCGGGAGCCTGGCAGATTCCTCAGGGAGGAGTCGAGCCAGGAGAAGAATACTTTGATGCCGCAGTGCGTGAATTATACGAAGAAATCGGCGTTCGATCGGTAAAGTTGTTGGCATACTCAGGCGAAATATATAAATATGATTTTCCAGAAGATATAAAAATATCCATGTCCAAAAAATGCGGAACGGAATACGCAGGTCAGGGAGTTAAGTTTTTCCTCATGGAATTTATCGGAAACGACGATGAAATAAATTTGCAAGTATCGGAACCTCAGGAGTTTTCCAGATGGAAATGGATGCCGGTTGCCGATCTACTTGAATCAATGGTAGAATTCAAAAAAGAAGCGTTTACAAAAGCAGCAATGGATGTAAAGGTTCAATAGATGAAGTCATTTTTTGTTAATATTTGAGTGTGTTTGCGGATAAAATGCCGCATGTTTTTTGCAACATTTTGTTGATTCAAAACTGCGTAAAATTGCGAGCAAATGTTGTTAAGGAAAAACAATGATTCCGGAGACGGCGCTAATGGCTCGCAAACAGCCTCTGGGAGCTTGTTTATATAACTCATTTTAAAACATTTTCCAGTTAGGCTAGATTTGTTAGAGATAGACGGCATAATGAAAAGTTGCAAAAAATAGCTGCCTCAAATGCTTTCTATACACTCAAATATTAACAAAAAATGACTTCTTCAGGGACGACTAGATATGAGACGGAATATGTCTCCCACCGGTTGAGTTAATATACTGTATTGGCGTCATTCCTTTCAAGCTGTTATGTGGTTGGTATTCGTTATATTTTTGGACGGCTTTTTGAAGTTCGAGTTGCATATCTTCAATTGAGGTTACGTTAACATCGTCGCGAGCGTAGAACTCCTCTCGCAGAGTGCGATTTGACCTTTCGATCACTAACTCCGCCTCAAGTTAGGGCGGCGACCTTCAATTTCGCAAAAATATCTTTTAGTTTTCGAGGTATTTCGGATATATGCCATTGTCCGTTAATTTTGAGTTTATATATCGCCATTGCCTATTCGATCACATCTTTCGGAGAGATTTTTGTCAACAATTTTTCTTCTCTGAGCTTGCTGTACAACCTATAACACGCAATCTAATATGCCCCCCGTTTTTTAGACCAGCACCCGAGAGCGGAAGAAAATGGTTATAATTGAGTATTAAGAAAAGGATAATAAAATATGAGCAAACAATATAGCGCGCAATTTAAATCAGAGGTTGCATTGGTAGCGA
>BNWE01000030.1 GCA_025998595.1 Alphaproteobacteria bacterium
GATTGCAAAAGGAAAACTCCACAAGGTTGCACTCACAGCTGTGGCTCGAAAATTGTTGGTGATTTCGAACTCAAAAATGAGACTTTTTCGCGAAGGAAAGGAGTACTTTTAGGATTTTTTAAATCCAAATGGCAGCCATAGCAGCGAAGAAATTGTGTGAAATTCGTTTGCACAATTGGTTTTTTGTGCTCAAAATTCAATAGAGCTCCATTGGTTTTCTTTGCTAGGATCTTTTTTTAAAAATACAGTTGACTTGCTTATTCATATCGAAATGAGCATCTGTTTTTAACAAAAGACCTGGCATTCCAGAAGAAATAATCTTCCCTCCTTCTTTTAAAAGTTTATAAGCTCCTTGTACTGCTTCTTTCGTAAATGAATAGAAGTTACCTACATTCTCAAATATGACGTAGTCGTACTGATTCTCTCCGAAAACTTTTGGATCAATTTTTGTAATATCTGCTACTATGTCTGGCTGTATTGTCTTTCCATTGTTATCGCCATCCCAATTGACCAAAAGATAATTGTATGGATTTTGATAAACAGTAGCAGCATAATCACCTACCTCGTTATGCAACGCCCTTTTACCGTCAATATTAGTGCCAACATTTTTCCCCCTCCCTCTTCCAGAACCTATAATGATTGTTCTTATGCCATGACAATGTTCATCGGCATACTTTATATAAGAAGCAGCATCCTTATAATTGTTACCAGACAGAAGTTCCGCTGACGGCCGCGTATCAGTTGCAACAACTGACTGCATAACAATCAGAAAAATAAAAGCGATTATATTTTTGTAATTCATCCGTAAATCTCCATTTAAAAAAAATACACCTATAATATAACGCAACTTTTATGCAGCCTCAAGCTTTTTGTAAAAAATTTTAGCTATATCTATCGATCGTTTTGCTGATTCATCAATCTGTGCAAAATCATCAAGCTGGGAATGAATGTCAGTGGCACGAACAGGAAAAAGTTTGTCCAGCCAAGTATATCGGCAATGGCTCCGGATATGATTCTGCAGAACATGCCTCCAAAGTCATAGAAAGTCCAAAGAGCGTCACAGTTCGTGACGCTCATGCAATCATACATCGGAACTACTTGAGCTGCTGCTTTCGCATGGAGATGTGGATGGTGGTACACATTTATAAACAGCAAAACTATCAACAGCAGAACTATCAACATCAGAACGATACGAACAAGGACGCTGGCTCTTAGAGACAATAGCGTACAAATCACCATTTGCAATATGGTAGCATGTGCTTCTTCTCGATAGCCGTTCCAATTCATCCGGAAAATGAATTTTAACAAAGGACCAATCGCCAGTACAACCATTGATTTTTATCAACTTTCCTCCACAAAAAACCAAGAACCCTCCATTTTTGTCCGAAGAAACTTGCCCCTTGCTATAGGGGAAACTATCAAAATTATGCAAAGGACGGGCAACAGCAGTCCATGTGCACGCCTCCTCATTGAATTTCATAATCTGAAAGACATGAGGGAAAGCGGTGGCGCCTGCTGGCAGGGATCTACCGTCATCATAAGTCTCACCAATTGTAATGTATATGCTTTTTCCATCAGAAAAAATGTCCTCTACATCTCCATCTCCATACAAGCGTTGCCCCCATGGAGACGGATCCTTGTATAGAGTAGGGATCAGTCCTCCAATTGGCTTCCATTCCTTTCCATCGAGCCTCATTAATTGTTTGTCTACTACTTTGTACATGTTCCCACCAACAGGGCGAGAAAGCTCGACACATTTGGAAGGCTTCTGAGAGCGGTGTGACATGGGAACACCGGAAGGCTCACCGAAGTCATGAGGCGGAGGACAGGAAGGAGGATGGGGAATAAAGTCGGGTAGTTTAGGAGCGTCCTTACTTCCAACATCTTCCCATTTTGATCCATTTAATCTCTTGAACTTTTTTTCTGCTCCTTTCCCGCTGAATGTTTGGTAAAAAAGATATGTTCCATCTGAGCTAATACTCTGCGGTGAGCCATCAAGATTACCAATCAATTCAGCTGTCCACACTTCCAATTTGGGATCAACCTTAGTTGTATTTCCCATTATACCTCTTGCTCTTGCAAAAAACGCATCTTCACTCTCAGGACTAAAAAACGGCCTATGCAACAGGTCTGTTGAATACACTTCAAATGGTGCAAATGACATCAATATCATTACGCAAGCACTGCAAATTATGTTTTTCATTTCTTCTCCTATATAAAACACATAATAAATATACAACAAAAAAAAAGAAAAAGTCAAGTTTTTTGTAAAAAATTTAGCTATATCTATCGATCGTTTTGCTGATACATCAATCTGTGCAAAATTATCAGACTCGGAATGAATGTCAATGGCACAAATAGGAAGAAGTTTGTCCAACCGAGTATGTCAGCGATGGCTCCGGATATAGTCCTGCAGAACATGCCGCCGAAATCGTAGAAAGCCCAGAGCAAAGCATATTGGGTAGAGCGGTATTTGTTGTCGTCACACAGGCTATACAAAAATGCGAGAAACGACGTCCCCATAGCTCCTTCGGTGATGTTCTCGGTGAAAACCGTGACATACAAAGCGATCATGTTGTGTCCGATTTTTGATAGCGCAATGTACGCCAGACAGGACAATGCGTGCACTATGGCCGTATAAAACATAACGTTGTACAGCCCCCTTTTCTTCACCAGATATCCGCCGATTATGCCGCCTAGCAACGCTGCAATTGTACCAAACACCTGAACGACGTTTGCTATTTCAAGAAGACTGAATCCCATATCCACATAAAACGGTTTCGCCATTTTTTGGGTAATGATGTAGCCGACCTTAAATAAAACAACGATGGCTATGAGACTCGTCCAGTTTTCTCGCTTCATGAAAATCTTACATGGACACACGAGGCATTCGCGGATAGTTTTCTTCAATAATCGAACGAATTCGAACTTTGAGTTCTCGGAATTTTCGTAGGATTTCATCATATTATCGATGTCGCCGGAAATCGCACGTGATTTTGCAGTATTGTTGATTCGCGGCTCTTTAATGCATAATACAAATGCTGTGCACAACAAAACCGAGAATGCCATGGCGGCGTAGGCGCTATTCCAGCCGAAATAATAGGCAAGATATAGGGCTGCACTCTTGGAGAAAAACACGCCGGCCTTATATCCGAAAACGAAAACGCCAGCAATTGGCCCAAACATATCTTTTTTTGCTCGATCCATATGATATGCATATAGGGATATGTCCTGACATCCGTCTGCAAACGCCACGAGAGACGCAAACACCATTAATTTTACTAAACTCGTATCCGGACTGGAGCTGGCCATTCCCAGAAGTCCACAAAATAACACCAGCTGACTGGCAATAGCCCAGCCGCGCAGTCGTCCGATTTTTCGCGATAAAAACGGGAAATCATATCTTTCTATGAACGGCGCCCACAGAAATTTCAGTGTAAACGGCCAATGTAAGAGCGTAAACAGACCTATTACCGTGTTGGATACGCCGCAATCTTTCAACCAAAGATCCAAAATCGTAAGTGTCAGAAGAAACGGCAATCCACAGGAAAATCCGATAAAAAATTTCGAGCTAACTATCGGATCACGATACGTTTTTAGAAAATCGTCTAACAGTGCTTTGGTACTCACATTTTATCATCACCGAATTCAACGACACGTTTGGTAGCTGCGCTACGGGCGCCTTCTCTCGCCGATGCGGATTCAACATTAAAAACAGCACCCGCATACGTTTCGGAAGGTGCAGAAAACGTGTCCAGCGTCACGCTGGTAGAAAACGTGTCCAGCTTCAAGCTGGTTCATTTCTCAATTCTACTCATTTTCTTCCGAGTATTTTGATCAAGATACCTTTTCCTCAGTCTCAGGGCGTTAGGCGTGACCTCTACTCGCTCGTCGTCCTGAATATATGATAAAGCCTGCTCCAATGAAATAGCGCGCGGAGGAGATAATTTAATATTTTCGTCTTTTCCAGATGCTCTCATGTTGGTGAGCTGCTTGGTTTTTGTCGGATTTACATCTAACTCATTGCTTTTGTTGTTTTCTCCAATGATCATGCCTTCGTAAACAGGATCGCCTGGTTTTACAAATAACGTTCCCCTCTCCTCAAGAAAGAACAGAGCGTAGGGAATAGCGCTTCCCGGAGAATTCGATACGAGTACGCCTCTGGTTCTGCCTTCAATCGTTCCTTTATATGGTTCATATCCGCAGAACGACCTGTTCATGATGCCGGTTCCACGTGTATCCGTAAGAAATTCGCTGTGGTAGCCGATGAGCCCTCTGGTCGGAATGAGGAATTTCAGACGCGTCTTGCCCATTCCGGACGGACGCATGTCCTGGAGCGCTCCTTTTCTCAGCGTGATCTTTTCCACGATTAGTCCTGTGAACTCATCATCCAGATCGATGAACAGCTCCTCCATAGGCTCCAATTTTTCACCGGTTTTCTCGTCGGTTTTGTACAAAACATGAGGCCTGCTGATGGACAATTCGAATCCCTCTCTTCTCATGGTTTCAATGAGTATGCCCAGCTGAAGTTCCCCTCGACCGGCCACTTCATACGAATCCTGATCTGCGGATCTTCTGATGGAAATCGAAATGTTTCCCTCGGCTTCCTTTTCCAACCTCTCCCAAATCATTCTGGAGGTCAGCTTCTTTCCGTCTTGCCCAGCAAGAGGAGAATCATTTATGGAGAAGATCATGGACAAAGTCGGCGGATCAATTGGCAGCGACCTCAACGGAGTCGTAACTTCAATTGACGCAATCGTATCGGCAACCGTTGCCACTTCAAGGCCGGCAATGGCCACGATATCTCCGCAACTGGCGCTTTCCACCGGAATGCGCTTCAATCCCTCGAAGGACAGAAGCTTCGTGAGTCTCGCCTTCTCGACGCTTCCATTGGTCGGATTAATGGCATGCACAAAATCGTTTATTTTTGCGTTTCCCCGGAGAATTTTTCCGGTCAGCACGCGTCCGAGATACTGGTCGTAGTCCAACATAGTCACCAGCATTTGAAACGGAGCCTTCTCATCGATTTCCGGATGAGAAACATGCGATACGATGGTTTCCAGCAGTGGATTCAGATCTTTGCGCTCATCATCCAGCTCTCGAACTGCCCAGCCGTTCCTGCCGGAAGCATACAATATTGGGAAATCCAATTGTTTTTCGTTGGCGCCAAGAGCTACGAATAAATCGAAGACTTCGTCTATGACTTCGGAAACTCTGGCGTCTTGTTTGTCGATTTTGTTTATGACAACTATGGGATTGAGATTAAGAGCAAGCGCTTTAGTCAATACGAATTTCGTCTGAGGCATTGGTCCTTCAGAAGCGTCCACCAGCAGTAGAACTCCGTCCACCATACTGAGAATGCGCTCGACTTCTCCGCCGAAATCAGCATGTCCCGGCGTATCGACGATGTTCAACTTTATATTTTTCCACACGAAGCTGGTGCACTTAGCAAGAATGGTAATACCTCGCTCTCTTTCCAGAACGTTGCTGTCCATTGCGCATGTGTCCATCTGCTGATTACTTCTAAACAAACCACTTTGTTTAAACATTGCATCGACCAGAGTCGTTTTTCCATGATCGACGTGTGCAATGATTGCAAAATTTCGAAATTCCATAGTGAGCCTAACCTTTTTTTCATTTAAGACTGAAGGATTGTAACACAGCAAAAGATAATTTTCTATTAACAGTGATGGCATCACATGCGTTTATTTTGGTGATAGCGCTTGACGCGGCGTACGTTTTGATGTTGAACGCGTTCGCCAAGCACCATGTGCTCGTATAGTTTAAAAGTCCAGGGTTGCGCATGCCTATTGAAAGTCCTCCCCCTTTTCCTTGGCGGGAGCTGATATCGATTTCGCCACCAAGTCGCTCTTCATCAGGATGTTCAAGATGCGCCCGACGGTGCTTTTACTCATAGTTTGACAGTGATCGTGCCTCAAAATCATAGCAATTTTCCGCCTGCCATAGGTCGGATTTTCTCTGCGAATTTTCAGCTCCAATTCTCTCTGATGCTCTCCCCAGCAGCGAATACGAGTATGCTTTGGCCGTTTAGAAGATGGCGTCCACGTTCCATGCAACATGCCAGCCAAAGCTTTTTGCGGCGATAATACGTCGCTCGCGATATACCAAGCTCTTTTTGTGCCGCCTTCTCGCCAATGCTCTCTTTCAGGACTTCCCAGTCCTCGATTAGAGTCTTGGTATGATCAATAAGATCGTTTTCCTCTGTATTAATTGCGCGATTCGGTCTAAGATCATTGCTGTGCAGATTGTGCATATCGGTTTCCTCAATGTTAATTTAAAAAACTTCATCTATTCTGGAGACCTTTCATTTTCTTTGCAACTAAAAATATATGGTCGCCTGGTTTTTGAGCCGTCTCATATCTGTTTGAACCTTTATACCAGCACAGAAAAATGAGGCTGGGATCCGCCTATTGTTTTACGTTTTTCTGGTAGTAGCTATTACAGAATTTATACCAATACAGCCGATGGATCTAACGTCACGCTGGCGCCTCTCCATCAGCCGCTGCAGGCGTCTCCTCGTTCATGTGCTCATTTTTTACATATAGGAATTCGCTGGATACTGCCGTCGTAGTTCTAGGTACAGTTATTATGAATTTCGCCCCCATTCCTTCTGTGCTTTCAGCCCATATGTCCCCACCAAAGAAAGTTACGTACTTTTTCGTCAGAGATAGCCCCATTCCCAAATCGCTGGTTCCATCTTCGGATTCCTCAAAAAGATGAGCGGCCTTTTTGGATGGCATACCTAGTCCGTTATCTGTTATGGTAAATTCTATGAGAGGGATTCCTTCTTTTTCTAGGGGAATTGCTCGCAACGTTATTCTACCATACTCCGTGAATTTCGAAGCATTTCCCAACAGATTTAACAGACATTGCCGCATCTTTGTTGCATCCGTATACATCGTGCCTATATCCTTTGGATATTCGAGAAACAACGAGTTGTCTTTTTCTGCAATCAACGGCATTACGACACCTTCGACATCTTTTACCATTTCTGTTATGTCTATTTTCTCGAAATACATCTGGGTTTTTCCGGATTCAATCATCGATAGATTCATAATTTCGTCCACCAGCGACATCAGGTGGTTAGCTGATCCCATGACCTTTCTGAGATCTTCCGCGGACACCGAATCCTTTCTTTCAAGAGCTTCCTCCTTCAAAATATCGCTGTAGCCCTTTATTGCGTTGATTGGAGTTCTCAACTCGTTACTCATACTCGTAAGGAATTGACTCTTGTAGGTATTGGCTTTGTCCGCCGCGGCTCTTTCTTTTGCAAGATTGGCGTTTGATTCCTCTAATTCTCTTGTTTTCCTATCCATGTCAGCGGTTCTTTCCTGCACTTCTTTTTCTAGAAACTCAGCGTTATGTGCCAATCTCTTCTCGGCTTCTTTGCGGCTATTTATGTCTAAAATAGCTAGAACCATACATTTCTGTTCTTCTATTTCCACAGGACTGGCAGAACATATGGTCCAGAAGTTTCCGCCTCCGAAACTCTGAATAAGCACCTCATAGTTGAGAACATTTATGTTGGATGTAACAGCACTTTGCACATAATGCTTGTCCCCTTCGGATATGAATACATCCCACATGTTAATGGTATTGACTGCATCTTTTGCTATTCTCATCATTGTCATGGCCGCAAGGTTTATCTGCTTGAGTTTTCCATCTGCTATGCAAAATATCGCGATAGCCAATGGAGTAGAGGCGGCAATGGCAGTTGAAACCTCCAGCTGATCTTTTGTTTTGCTGTAAAATTTCGACATGCTAACACACATAAGCATACAGCATATAATCAACATCATGAAAACAAATGACAGACCTTCATTCAGGTTTGCTGATATTGCACTTGGCGCAAGACTGTCGGTAGCAATAACCACAAATAGACTGTTACCCGCCACATTTTCCGGTGTAGTAATCTTTTCCTTTAGAATTCTAAAGGCATTACCACTAATCGACACAGAAGAAAGCCCATCTGCTATGGACTGCACTTTGCTGGCCAAGTGTAACCCAAGTGCAACTAAAGTTTTTTCTGTTTTTGATTTTGGTGGCAGCGAATTCAACGAAATATAACGGCGACAATCCGGCGAAAGTATGTAAAACATACGCGGAAATACCCCCTCCTGCATGTTTTTCATATATTTTTCGTGTTGATCCCATTTCACAACAAACTCAAAGTACATGCCTTCTTTGTTTTGATCTTTGAATTTCCTAAACACAATAAATCTCAATACAATATTGCGCGTATTATCGTCCTGCCCAACGTAATATAGATATTTGTCCCCTATGTTTTTTATTTTTTCTTCCTGGAGATTTAGATCGTCGTGGCGCTCATCTGCGGAACTGGAAAAACATTTCCCTTTGCTATCGTAGGTGTTTATCGATATCACGTTCTTTTGCTCTTTCTGTACTCGCGAAAGCGCTTCCTTTGCAGTTTTCGTATCTGTTAGATTGGAGTCCTCAAACTTAGACATCGCGAATTCCAGCTGCTGTTTTACTCCAGCGAGTTGCTCGCCTATGTATCTCGATATACCACTACCTTCATCCACAATAAATGAATCTATGCATTCGCAGGCATCTTGCTTGGAAAAGTTGTTTATGAAATAGGCAGCAATAAACAGCGGAACAAGTATACATATCCACATCAGAACCGCTGCTTTAATCGTGTTTATAACTTTCTTCGACATCATTGTACCTAACAACTTCACAATATGCTATTTTATCTCCTCCTGGTTACTATTTTGTAAATTAATGGGCACTGCTGTGATATTTTTGCGGAAATAAGCGTAAAATGTTTGGGGGGATGTTTTTTATCGTCGATAACACTTGATTTTTCCGCCGACTTATGATATCTAATAGACCATATGTTCTAGGAATGTGATTATGAATATTTTGCAAAATTTCGAAAAAAGTGAGTGCGAGCGGCTGTTGGCTCGCGGAGAGATACCAACTTTTGCTCCAGGCGATACCGTAAAGGTTCTCGTGAAAGTCATTGAGGGAGAGAAAGAGCGTATGCAGTCCTTCGAGGGAGTCTGTATAGCTAGACGCAATAGAGGTATTGGATCTTCCTTCACCGTTAGAAAAATCTCCTTTGGAGAGGGTGTTGAAAGAATTTTTCCGCTCTATTCTCCAAACATAAAAGTGGAAGTTGTACGCCGTGGAGCCGTAAGACGCTCCAAACTGTATTATCTGCGCGACAGAGTAGGAAAAGCATCTAGAATTCTAGAGAAGAATACCTACACAAAAAAAAATACAGCTACTGTTGCTGTAGAAGCTGTTGCCAGTGTTTCCGAAACCACAGTCTCTGAATAGGCTTGGTGCTTGCAGTACTGGCGTTGTTTTATAAAACGCCTATGTTGCAGCGCCATATTCATTTGAAATGAGAAGTTGCTCTACGAGCGTTTATCGAATAACGCGTGTGCTGCAAGCACCGTAGGGATCCAGTGCTAACAGTAAAACTACTCAATCAACGATTATAAGATGGATTGTGTATTAGCTTCTTATCTTGAAATGTATGTGAGCTCCATATAATGAAGAAGTGCGTTTTGTACAGTAAGCGTGTCCAGGACTCTGTTCAGGTGTGTGCAGTTCGGCTGTCCGGTGATAATCTTTGTGAAGTGGCGGAAGATATATTTGATGCAGAAGATTTAGCCGTATTTAACAAATATGAGTTTCCCAAAAAACGCCTGAGTTATACTCTCGGAAGATTATCAGCAAAAATGGCAGCTAACGAACTCATCCAGAAAGACTCAATTAGAAGTGTAAAAATATCAAACGCTCTTCCAGGAAATCCCATTCTATTGAACGAAAATTATGATTTGGCCATGGCTCATTCAGGAGAATTTGGAGTTTCCATCTGTCATTCAAGGAATCTCATTGTTGGCCTAGATCTCGAACACATCGATAATTTCCGAGATCGACTGTTGCTTGATTTGGATTTTTTCAAAATCAACGGCAGCTTTTTTGATGATACCGAATGCGGGAAATGCACACTGTGGACAATACTAGAAGCTGCATCCAAATACATGAAAATCGGAATATCGGCGAATTTCAGCGTATTTGATATATCTTCCTCCAAAACAATAAATAATAAATATGTAATAACGGAACTAAAAAATTTTCCATCACTCCTGGTAATATCATTTGCGTTTAAAAATGTGGTGTTATCCATATGTGTTTATAAAAAAATGGATTATTCGTGTTTTACATCCCTAGCAGATGACGAAGAACTGCGAAAATTATTCGATTGACATTGCTTATCACTAGTGATATACTCATACAATGGTCAGTTGTGGAGAAAAAACGCATGGCGACAATTGAACAACGAGTGAATATCGCTCTTGATAGTTCAACTTTGGGAATCATCAAGCAGATAGCAAAAAACACGAAACAATCGATATCGAAGGTATGTGCCGATTTCATCAGAAAAAGAATTGAGGATGATGAAGATGCATACTATGTAAAATTAATCAACGAAATGGGAAATATCGATTCTAAGCCAAAAATTAGTTCGGAAGAAATGCATAGGCGACTCAATGGGCTACAGGATTGAATATCTCGAAGAAGTATTTTTTCAGCTATTAAAAATTCCGAAAAATATAAGGAATGCAATAATAAAAGCGATCGATGAGAGATTAACAGCTGATCCGCATAGATTCAAGCCGTTGGCACACAATGTGAAAGGGTTTTATCGGATGCGAGTTGGCGACTATCGCGTTATATACCGTATCCGAAACAAAGAAGTTGAAGTTTTAATAGTGAAAATCGATTCCAGGGGAAAAGTCTATGACTATACTACTTCTCAGTGAGAATATGGTTTCTGTTGCCCTGGAACCCTACATCGCTCCGCTCCTCTGGATGACGGTAATTTCAGAGTTTCTCGTCATTCAGAGGCTCGAAGAGCCGTAAGAATCCAGAAAAAATAACTTCTCAATTGTAAGGAGTATAACACTAAGTAATTGTTGTAGCAACAAGTCTAGTCACAATATGACAGAGTTTCCGTCACGCTACCATCATCTTTAAAGACAAGCTTCCTTTTTAAATGGATCACATCAATAGTGCCATTGTTGTGGGAGATAAACTTTCTATTTCTATTGAGCACTTTCTCAACAAGATTATCCTCAAATGTTCCATTGAGCCAGAGGGACACAAGCTCAGAGTTATTGTTATCTATTACAGCATCTGCTGCTAAATCCAACAGAAGCTGCATTAATTCCCGCCTTCCCAGTTTGCACACCCAATCAAATGCACTCATTCCGTTGGCATCCCTTTCATTTAGCAGACCTTTCACAGACAAAATCCTTATTATTTTCTTTGCTTCATCCAAAAAAAAACTCGACCTAAATTTGCCTGTTACAACAAAATGTAGAGGAGTGAATCCGAAATATGTTGATTTTAAAAGCGCATTTGCTCCTGATCTAATCAACCTCTTAACCATATTTGTATCTGCAAAACGAGCTGCAATATGCAGAAGAGTGCAGACGCTATTTTTTTTGAAATGTATCGAAGAACTATTTATATCATCTCCTATATAAGGCGCATTCAGACAAGATAAACATTCGAGCAATTCATTGCCAAAGTAGTCGTTGGAATAAGAATAAAACGGATAAAATTTCACAAAAGAAGGTTTTACCAGCACTGATCTGGCCAAGCCCTCAATTGGAGTCAAACTGTCGGAAAGATCCATGAAGTATTTGTCATATATCCATTGCTTTCCTTCTATTTTCGCTTGTATATCATTTTCGTTATCGGCCTCCAAAAACGAACAATGTTCATTTTTGAATATGTGACTTAATCCACTCCTGATGTGTCCAAAGGCCTCTTGGGAAAAACAATTTCCCCCGACCATGTTTTGCAGGAGATTATTTACTTCGCTCGCATAGGAATCACACGACGCCAAATTTCCACTATTAAAAAGTGCGCAGATAAGCGTCGAAAAATCACAGTACTGATTTGCACCAAGAGGAAAAAATGGGTGTCTCAAGTGTTTTACAACAAAAAGATAGGCGGCCAAATATCCGGACATATTGCTTACATTGGCAATACTCTTCGTTGCAATGGCTTTAGCAAAATCAACAAGATTTACGCCACAGATATATTTCGCCACCTCATCTCCGCATTGGGCGGCTCCACGGAGAAGGTCATCCGCTTCTATAAAACGCTTAAAAAGCGTTGGGGCATCAATAGAATCATCTGAAGCCGCCATATACATGTGTCGGCATAATTCAAAATATTCTACAGCTCCATTTGGTATGCAGATTGAAGCTATCTCCTTTCGGAATTCAAACTCGATGTATGGACATTTTATTGCGCGAGCAAAATGCGCCAGAAGCAGTGAGGCTGCAGTATTTTTGTCCTCGCTTCTTTGCAATATATCAATCTCACCAAAGGCTGCCGCTTGTTCATGCGGTGCACCAAAAAATATTTTATCAATCAACTCGCTTGCAAATTTTAACTCATCGTCGTCAACGCCAGACTTTTGCACTATAGACTTTATGTAGGCGTTTGATTTATGAAGATCATCTTGAACATGCACCAATTCCATGGCTGAAGAAAGCCCCATACTAAACATTAATAGTGACGCAATTGCAGCTAACTTTTTCATTTTGTTTTTCTCCCAACGTCTAACAAATTCTACTTGAATGCACCATACAAGCATCATCATATCATGCGAAAAAATATTTTTCGTAAACATTGAAAGAAAAACACCGCAAGTTTTTTGATTATTTTTCGACTGTGACTTTTCTGCACTACTGGTATTTATGACTCTCTTATTGAACAAATTCTCTCCGAAAATTTTTATTGTGGATGATAGAGTTTAACTGATGCCAGCGCTCAAATCTTCGCTAACATAAGAGAATGAAGCAGTTTTGTGTCCTCTCTTAAATAAAATCTTTAATTATATCGCAAGAAAACGCTTGACAATTATATGCAGATATAGCACGTTATCGTTAGCGATTTTGTTTTTATTATGGAGAAATGTATGGAAAAAGTTACTATATGCGCTTGTTTGTTAGGTACTGTATGTTGTTTGTCATCGCTGAGTACAGCAGAAGGAATGAAAATCGATGACAGATTCGAAGTCGAAAATGGATTGGATGGACTGGGTAGAAATTTAACGTATAGATTGGAGAGCATAGTCGCAGACAAGGCAAAATTTAGATTTATAGTTGGGATTGGAAAAAGGCAGTATGACTATATCAAGCATGAAAATTTTAATGGGTATACAATGCTTTTTTTCGAGAGCTCCGCTCTAAAATCTAAACTTGCCCCACAAAAAATAAGGTAGTAATCCAGAGCATATAATTCAGTTATGAAGGATATGCGATGGGAGTTTTTAATATGTCAGAGGAATTTTTGGGCTTAGATTTTAATTCACTTAGATTGGAGAAGCGTTTTGTAAGGACGATGGAAACGCTGAGCAAGAGTCCTGATAAATCAATATTTGTAAGTAGCGAGAGTCGATCAGAATCTAAAGCTATTTACCGAATGTTAAGAAATGATCTACTTAAGGTAGAGGAGATTAAGAGGACTCATAAATCAGCGACGATAAAACGAATGGAGGCTGTTTGGTCCCGTCACATCATGATATAATGGCAGAAGTTGGATACGAGAGATTTAAGGAGGTACTATGGGACAAATTTTACACAGGAGCGCCAGCACGACGGAAGCGGTTCGTTTAGAGATACGGCAGAGCATAGAGAGTATAGCAAAATTGGCAGCAAAATATAACATAAGTCCGAATACGGTTATGAAGTGGAAGCACAGGGAATCAGTAGAAGATCTGTCCTGCAGGCACAAAGATGTATGTTCGACGGTGTTATCGAAGGAAGAGGAGGCGATTTGCGTGGCTTTCCGCAAGCATTCGCTTCTGCCGCTGGACGATTGTCTGTATGCGTTGCAGAAAACGATCCCACACCTGTCGAGATCCTCATTGCACAGGCTTTTTCAGCGCAATAACATCAGTGTTC
>BNWE01000031.1 GCA_025998595.1 Alphaproteobacteria bacterium
ACTCGGAGCGATATACATAATAAGCGTGACTGGCACAAGAGAAGTACACATTCTATCGAAGTACAGTCTATCCTTCGAGCATGAGTTGATATTCTTTGTGACGTTTTTTATTGGATTGTATTGCATATCCGGATTATTTCCGCTGCGCCTGTGGATCGCGGATAGTTATCCTACATCCGTTTTTATATTACTATTGGGAGCAATATCCTTGATCGGTGGATTCGGCATGGTAAACATACTAATTCCCATTGCCAAAAACGTATATCTGCAGATGCACGATTATATTTCATACATAGTTTTTGTATCAGTAATCTATTTCATATTGTCGGCCAGCGTTCAAAAGGAATCCCAGCAGATATTGTCGCATATTTCAACTGCAAATATTTCCGTCTCCATAATTGGTATATTCTCGTGTCATGCGGAAGGAATGGTCGGAGCCATCTACAATATGATGACGAACAGCGTAACCATAACTTCGCTGCTGCTAATCATGCATGTGATGGGAAAAAACGACAAAGGAGATCGACTGTTGTGCTCACCATTATTGGCAAAAATATCAATTATTCCTCTGCTTACGATTTCATCGATGCCGCTGCTGCCGCTTTTCTACGGAGAATTTCTCATAATATACAGTGTGTTATGTGAAAACCGCGTGTTTGGTATATTATTATGCGCTGTTCTAATGCCAGGGATGTTTTGGGCGATAAAAACTCTTTGCGGGCAATATGACATTGGAGTCGAGAAAAAAATTAGTGGCTATGATTTTTTCTATTTAATACTTCCGGTGATTTTTATCTTGGTGCTTGGTGCTTACGTTACGAGTAGTATCGCAACCATGGGGAAATACGTATCTGGGGTTACTAGGAGTAGAGTATGATCAGTAATTTTTTTCCGGAGGTTTTGCTATTATTCTACTGTATAATTGTGATGCTTGCGAAGCGTTTCTATCAACGGGAGATAAAATGGCCCACTGTATTACTTCTGGCAGCGCTTGCGTGTTTTATAGGAGGAGATGATTCTCAGAAATCATATCTATTCGAGTATAAATATTACGAATCATTACTGAAAGTTACAGTATTAATTACTGCGTTTCTGATATGTCATTTCGTTCATGAAAGCGATTTTCGAGAGCATGTGTTGCTTGTGTTCTCCACTTTCGGATGCATAGCGACATTTTCTTCCTGCAATCTTGTTTCGATGTTGTGCTCACTGGAAGTGGCCATCGTTCCAATATATTTTATGCATGCAGCACCTGCGTTTACTAAAAATACGGGAGTTGCACGCACTATTACATATGGAATAGTCAGCACTTTTATATTTGTTGTCTCCATATGCATGATGTATGCTGCAACGAGATTTTATAACTTCAGCGACATTCGTTATGCGTTTTCATTTTTTTCGAAGCAGGACAACCTAACTCTTATGGCGTCTACGCTCATGTTGCTATCAATCTGCATGAAAATCGGCATATTTATGTGTCATTCGTGGATGCTTGATGTGCTGGAGGGAAAAACATCCGGCGCCCTAATGACATTAGGCGTTTTGAGATTTTGCCTAATAATAAGTGCCTATAAGTTGCTGACTTCTGTTCTATGTCACATTGATATATCCGGAATAATCGTCATATTATCTTGCATCTCGATAGTCTTCGGAAGCGTTCTACTAGCTTTCAACAATAGCATAAAAAAAATCATTTGGTATTTATGCGTCTGTCATTCGGGAATAGTGCTTTTGTGTTGCTCCTGCAAAACATATACCGCCATGAAAAGCCTAATATGTATGGCGTTGTCCGATTTGATTTCTATCTCTGGGATACTCATGTTTTTATTGACCATAAAAAAAAGCAACAGCAAAGACATAGAACATATTCGCGATCTAAACGCTCTGTCTAAGTGGAACACACAAACGGCGATATCATTGTCAGTGTTTTTCATATCCCTCTTCGGACTGCTACCGCTGATTGGATTTTGGGGAAAATTTTATATGTTACTATCATTGATGGAGAAGCATTGCATATGCCCCGTAATTGCACTTGTGTTTTCTGTGCTTATCAGTCTGATTTGTGCTGCGAAACTACTGGATGCCATTTGGTTTGGGGAATCTAACGAGCTCAACTTGTTTAAGGTAAACAACGATGCGCTAATCAAGGTAATCAATTTGCTTCCATATCTGACCATCATATCCATTCCATTTGCTCTCAAAATAGCGTATCTTATGAGGATAGATTTGTATTTTATACGATAGGATTATGCAGGTAATAAAATTCAACATAATTGATAGTACACATAGCTATGCTCTGAAGATGATCAATGAGCCAGAAACGAGTGAATGCGCCATAATCGCAGATCAGCAGACCAAAGGTATCGGCAGGTGCAATCGCAAGTGGATATCCGACCGTGGAAATCTGTTCGTTTCAATAATAAAGTGGTTGCACCACGGGCGTTTATCAAATAATGAAATTCATTCTTCTAATGTAGATGTGGGAAAAATATCCTTAACCATTGCATGTGCAGTTAGGGACACGATAGCGCATTTTGTCGGAGACTCCAGTGATCTTACTCTCCACTGGCCCAACGATGTCTATCATAAAAATAGAAAGATCAGCGGAATACTAATAGCTGTTGCCGGAGAATGGATGGTAATTAGTGTCGGCATAAACGTGAACTCTGCGCCCAACATCACGTTGGCGCCTACTAGTCTGAAGGATATCATCCTGTCTTCGAATGATATACCTCCTATGAGTGTGTTTAATATATTGATCGCAAGCATAGATAAATGGCTTCTTCTATTGGAAAAGTCAGATTTTTCTTGTATAAGGTCTTATTGGTTACGAAATATTAACGGAATAAAATGTAATGTTGTTGTGAAGAATGGAATGGAGTCCGTTTCTGGGCTGTTTTACGATCTAGATGAATCTGGCAGATTGATTTTGGAAAAAGACGGCGAGTATTTGTTTATATCCAGTGGTGATCTATTCTTAAATCAAGAAGGAATTGTGGTAAGTAATGAAGAAAACTGAAAAAGTAAAACTAAGTGGTGTAAATTTTATATCTATTGGTGGATGTTCTGAAATCGGAATGAATCTGTATGCCTATGTTATGGACGATCAATGGATACTTGTGGATATGGGGATGGGATTCGATAGTACTCTCGGCAAAGAATTGTTGGTGCCGTCGCCAGAGACACTCATAAAAAACAAATCCAAAATAAAGGCGTTGTTTATAACTCATTCGCACGAAGATCACATAGGTGCAATCCCTTACATATGGTCGATGGTTGGATGTCCCATCTATGCACGTCCATTTGCCGTCGAAATGATAAAAGATCGACTGCAGCAGTTTGGAATTGAAAAAGACGTTCCACTCATAAGAGTGTCTGTCGGCACGAATATATCCGCCGGAGATTTTGATGTGGAATATATTCCGGTTGCGCATTCTACGCCAGAATCTTCTGCGTTGGCTATCAGGACTTCGGAAGGCGTGATAATTCATACCGGAGACTGGAGATTGGACGATGAGCCGGTACTTGGTTCCAAAACCGATGAAAAAAGATTGAAAGAATACGGGGATTCCGGTGTTCTTGCTCTTGTCTGCGATTCAACCAACGTATTTAGGGAAGATAGATACGGATCCGAAAAGCTAGTTCGGAAGAATCTCATAAAAATCGTTGGAGAGCACAAGAAAAATCGCGTTCTGATAACTTGTTTCGCATCGAATTTGGCTAGGTTGGAAAGTTGCTACATTGCGGCGAAGGAAAACGGACGTCAGTTGGTAGCTGCCGGCAGGTCCATCAAGAGAATCGAGAAAATCGCGAAATTGTCTGGATATCTCTCGGCGATACCGCCTTTCCTGGACGAGAAAAAAGCAGACGCTCTGGACCCGGCAAAAACATTACTGGTGTGTACTGGCAGTCAGGGGGAGCCAAATTCCGCTCTAGCAAAAATAGCCGAAGGCAGCCACAAGACTATATCACTCACAAAAGAGGATATTGTGATATTTTCCTCGCGTGTTATTCCTGGAAACGAAAAATCCGTTCTCGAAATACAGAATTCACTAACTTCCAAAAACGTGAAGCTCATAATGGATATGGATAGTGACATACATGCATCTGGACATCCGAGCAAGGCTGAGCTAGTGCATCTCTATGATCTAACGAAGCCTCAAATACTGGTACCAATACATGGTGAAACGGTACAACTGCATAAGCATGCGGAAATAGGAAATGAGTATGGCATAAAGGACGTCATCATACCGCACGATGGATGCGTTCTGAAACTGTCTAAAGATAATCCGAAAATAATTGACGACGTTCCATGCGGTGTGCTAGCGGTAGACGGAAGTAAGCTCATACCAATCGACGGCATAGTCTATAAGCAGAGGAAAACGCTATCGTCCAGCGGAGTAGTCAGCGCTTGCGTTAGCTCCAATAGAGGAACAATAAAGTTATTGGATCTGCAATGTGTTGGTATCTTCGAGAATTCCGAACAATTGGAAATGGACGATATTAAAAAAGACATTTCTTCGGAAATAAAAGTGTCTCTGGAAAACATCTTTAGGGGAAAGGGAAGCGCAAGAGATATTCAGTCTTCCGTCGAGAAAATTATCCGCACTGCCTTTATCGATGCCCGAGGAAAGAAACCTGTCGTATTTGTGCACGTAATTACAGTGTGACGCCTACGTGACGTTGGTGGTTGCACGGCATTAATGCTATCGCTACTGTTTGCGTTGTATGCGAGCGCACAGTCAAGTTTATAATTGTTAATGCGTATCTAGCAATTGCTGGCCGGATAAATAGAGAGATGGCTTGTTTTTCCTGGATTCCTACGGCTCTTCGAGCCTCTGAATGACGAGAATTTTCGTGTTTTCAGTCATCCAGAGGAGCGTAGCGACGGGGGGGATCCATGGCTAGTGGTAAAGCCACTCAATCAACAATTATAAACTTGACTGTGTACTAGATGCAGGTCTAGTAAATAACACATGTGCGGCATATGCCGCACAGTTGTCCATTTTTATGGTCATTGTCCATTATTTTTTTGTCTTCGTCGAATAATAAGGCGGAGACGCAGATGGTCTGGCGCTGGTAGATGAATTAATAGACTTGAGAGGCGGAAGTGATGAGCCGCGTTTTGCTGAACCCGTTGCGCAGGCCGATTTTGGGGGCCGTGTCGATCCCGACACCACAACTGACGAAGATTGGCTGTGGTTCAGTTGTCGTGATGATATCAGCCACGGAGCAAGCTTACTTTGACTGATACTGCCCTGGAGTACCGGTTTGTTATCGTCACTACTGTTATCGTCACTACTGTTATCGTCACCACTGTTGTCGTCTCTACTAATTTTTATAGGATTTATTGAGACAGCCAATCCATCATCTCCTATCTCAACTATTGTCCCACAAAGAGTAGCAGTTTGATCTTCGTTTGCAGTAATATCTTTTTGTGGGATGGATGTTTCTTTTGATTCAGTGATAGTTTTAGTTGGTGGCGTTTCTCTTGGCGCAGTGATAGTGCTAGCGGGTGCCGTTTCTATTTCTGACTTATGAATTCTTATCGCGTCTTCGATCTTCATACTGAGAACCGAATTATAATCGCCACACATACCAATGTCAGTTTGATACGCAGTTCCACCTTTTAAGATTTGAGCATCAGCAGTTGGCACGTGAGTATGTGTTCCAACAACTGCAGAAACTCTTCCGCTAACATAGTGAGCGAATAGTTGTTTTTCCAACGTGCTCTCACCATGATAATCAATAACAATTGCATCAACAACAGTAACATTATTTGATGCGCCAACGTCTGATGTGCTAGCATTTTGTTTTAATGTATAGTCCTTTAATATTTTGTCAATTTCGTAAAAAGGATTATCGCCACACTCCGCCACGTTTCGTTTTCCAAGCAAGTGAACAACCAAGATCTTTTTCCCTTCCTTTTCTACAATGCAATACCCTGTTCCAGGTTCAGCCCCCCTGTGCTTCTCAAGTATTTTTTGATTGTCTTGTTTCTTTTTTTTCGAAACTTCATCTTTTTTTAGATCAAGATATTTATCTAGATGCATATTATTGGGACGCAGTAAATGTACACCATTTAGCGGACTATCATCATACAACCAATCAATTATGTTGCCTTTTCCTCCGTCTTTTTCGTCTTTTTCGTTGTATTTATCAAAAATATGATTTCCTCCAGTGAGTACTTCAGCTCCAACGTTTGCCATACGCCGCGCATCTGCTTGTGTAGTACCTAGCCCCTTATCAGTGTTATCTATATCGATTATAGTAACATCTATATTTTGCTCTTTTTTAAAGTCAGGCAACTCTCTTTCAATTATCTTCATGCCAACCTGTCCGGCAACATCTCCCAATGCTAACACCTTAATTGTACCGCTTTTGGGAAGATTTGTAGTACTTGCCTCAAAGACAGCAAAGCTTAATATGAAACAACATAGCAAACAGGCTATTGTTTTTTTATTCCATTAATCATAAAAACCTCCAATATTGAATCCATTAGACCACATACACATTTCCTCAATATTTTCTGTATCGATTCACAGCTATCTTACGTACAAATGGCTGCGTTTTTTCCAGAAAATCTTCAGATCTATTGCGCTATACAAATGAATATACGTGCTAAAAGTAAAAAAAACGCAAAAATTCCTTACATGGGGGTCAGATTTTTTTTGAGACAAAAATGGAAGTTTTTGACATTACACTGAAGGCTCGGCAAAGAAACTCTTCTTATTGCATTATCTTTCTCAATTTAGTTTGATATAGTAGATATGTGAGCAAATGTACCAATGTAGGAGGCCAATTGAATAAAGTCTATATTCTCAAGTTGAATGGGACCAAGGATTCCGAGGATTTAGCCGACATACATGCAGCTTGTTTTCGAGATCACTGGAGCTTCGAATGTTTCCGCTCACTTATGGAAAAAACGCAATGCTTCGGATTTATCGCAAATTACGAGCAGCAAGACTGTGGTTTCGTCTTGTGTCAGTACGTTTTTGAGGAATCGGATCTTCTTCAGATTTGCGTTCTTCCGGAATACAGGAGAAAAGGAATAGGCAAAGCTCTTCTGGAAGAAGCAAAAACATACGCCCAATCCAATGGAATAGAAAAAATTTTTCTGGAAGTGGCTGTCAATAATTCCTCCGCCATTAAACTCTATGAATCCGCAGGATTTCAAAAACTATTCGAAAGAAAAGGATATTACCGCTCTGACGAATCATCAATTGATGCCGCTGTTATGGTATGTCTTTTTTAACGCAAATATATCTATTCTGCTATGCCATTTAATTTACGCACTAAATTTTGTACAGCGGTGACTCTGTGCTTGAAAAAACTCTCATCATCTGGTCCTGCCTGAGCGCATGTAATATCTTTACCGTTTGGTCTAAAGTAGTTTTTATATCCCAATCCATCCAGTGCTGCGCCATCAGGTATTCCGGGATATACGAACGTTCCATGCATTTCTCCCTTCGATACAAGCTCTATTCCATCAGCAACAAATGCAATGGCGGTGGAAAATAGAGCACTCCTATCCTCTATATCATCGAGTTTATCGCTTATGATTTTAGCTGCCATATTAAAATTACGCTTTCCAGATGGCCCTGCAAGTCGACCGCAGTGTATGCCGGGAAATCCTCCGAGTGCATTGACAAAAAATCCAGTGTCGTCTGCCAATGAAGGAAGGCCGGTCTGTTGATAACAATGTCTGGCTTTTAGAAGAGCATTTTCTTCAAGAGTGTCTCCATTTTCCTCTATGTCTCCCAGATTTACATCGATGCCAGAAAGAACCTCGATATTCCGAAAGAAATCCATGTTTTTGATCTCAATGATTTTTCCGCGATTGGTGCTAGCAATTACGACCTTACTAATTTTGTGCAACTTTCCCTCAGTCGTGGTTATTGCCTCATTGTGAAGTGACGGGCTATCCATACATTCGTTCCTTTTTTACTGTCTGGACTAAATTATACCAATTTTCGAAGATTGTTGCAACATTGTTCTTATCTATTTCGGAATGTTTTTGCTTACAGGCTTAACAGAAAACGCTAAGATCGCAAACATTTTCCTCTATTATTTATGTATTTATTGGTTTACAATCATGTGTTTTTCGTTATTTTGGAGGATGCTGTGCCTAGAAAAATGGGATTTGGTACTGTTTTAGCAATAGTATTTGGAAGTCAGATAGGGTCAGGTATATTTATGCTTCCTGCCAATCTGGCTCCTTATGGAATGTTCGGAATATACGGATGGATTTTCGCCGGACTTGGAGCAATATTGCTCGCTCTGGTATTTGCGGACTTGTGCTCGAGATATCCACGTGTTGGTGGTCCACACGTATACGTAAAAGAAGTGTTCGGTAAGTATCCGAGTTTTTTTACCGGATGGGGCTATTGGCTTGTGTCGTGGATAAGCAGTACGGTTTTGGTTATAACCATCGTGGCATATCTGACTACGATTCTGGGAGACATATCCAAGACAACGGCATTAATGATGGAGATCCTTGTGCTGATGTCACTCACCGCTGTCAATTGCAAGGGCGTAGAATCTGCCGGAAGACTTGAGTCCGTACTTGTGTTTTTCAAATTTATTCCGTTTGTGATTGTGCCAATTGTGGCATTCTGTCATTTTAATTCTTCCAATATAGTAATGGCGGATCGATTTGTCGGTCTTTCGGACTTTAAATTGGCGCTTTCTATGATTCCCATATGTTTCTGGGGATTTATAGGAGTGGAGTGCGCAACGACTCCAGCAGATTCCGTGACGAATCCATCAAAAACCATTCCAATGGCGATTATTTTAGGAACCTGCGGTGTGGCTGCGGTTTATGTTATGAATAGCGCTGCTATCATGGGAGTAGTGCCAAGTGGTGTGCTGGAAATGAGCAAGGCTCCATTTGTCGATGCTCTTAGTGCCGTGGTTGGTGGGGATTCTTCCTTCTGGCTCACAATATTGTCACTGGCAACGGCCATCATATGTATAGGGACGCTAAATGCTTGGATCCTCACGTCCGCCCAGGTATCTCTTGGACTTGCAGAAGATAAACTATTGCCAAGATTTTTTGCGAAGAAAAATCGCGCAGGGTCTCCATATGTGAGTATACTGATAAGTTTCTTTGGAACATTGCCAATACTCATACTCACCAAGTACGATAATAGCATAGGCGAACAAATAGCATTGATAATTGACATCTCGGTCAAAGTTTTCGTAGTAGTTTATTTGGTTTGCTGCTTGGCTTTTATGAAATTTTCCATTTGTGAACGCAAAATCGGAAGAAGTATTATCGGTATAGGCGCCATTGCCTTTTGCCTGCTTCTGCTTCATGACTCGGATCTCAAGTCAGTATTTATTGTTGTTTTGTTCTTCCTCAGTGGAGTTTTCATGCTTCCGCTGATGCCGTCCCTAAAAAAGAAGTGATTGCGTGCCGCATTGGTGTTTTCTGCTTCGCCTTTCTTCTGAAATGTATGCCACTGCCATCTTCGGTGCCTAAGCGGCTTCGGCAATAGAAAACGCATATGCTGCATGCACCGCAGCATCACGCTGGCATTTGGTGTTTCCGTCTATTTATGAGATAATGGAGAATGGTTTTTATTTGTTTGGAGACTTTTTGTATGTACTGGGAATCAATAATTATTTTATCGGGCATTCTTGCTCTGGTATACGGGGCCGTCAACGCAATATCTATGCTTAAACTAAGCAGCGGCAACGCAAAAATGAAGGAAATCGCCGCGGCCATTCAGGAGGGGGCGTCGGCGTATTTAAACAGGCAGTATACAACAATTGCGATTGTCGGAGTAATAATGACAGTAATTGTTGCGACTTGTATCGGATACTATCAGGCCATTGGATTCGTAGCTGGATCCGTATTATCTGGAATTGCCGGCTATGTCGGCATGAATATATCCGTAAGAGCCAATGTTCGCACAACCGAAGCTGCTAAAAAAGGCATAAATCATGCTTTGGCGGTGGCCTATAACTCCGGCGCCATCACTGGATTTCTCGTTGTTGGGCTTGGATTGCTTGGAATATCCATATACTTCTTTTATCTTCAATTTGTTATTGATGACGTAAGATTGTTGTCCGAATCGCTGATAGCCATGAGTTTCGGAGCGTCCCTCATATCGATATTCGCTCGTTTAGGAGGCGGAATCTTTACCAAAGGCGCCGACGTCGGCGCAGATTTGGTGGGAAAGGTGGAGGCGGGAATTCCTGAAGACGATCCCCGAAATCCAGCTGTTATTGCGGACAATGTTGGAGATAACGTCGGAGATTGCGCCGGAATGGCAGCGGATCTCTTCGAAACCTACGTCGTTACCATTGCCGCCACAATCGTTCTGGCAAGTCTATTTTTTAAGGGGGAAGCTCAGAAAACGTTGATGCTCTATCCTCTCATTATCTCAGGTGTTTGCATTATTGGATCGATATTCGGAACTTTCTTCGTAAAATTGGGAAAGAAAGAAAACGTTATGCATGCGCTCTATAAGGGATTGCTTGCGGCGGTTGCGATATCGCTGGTGTTTATGTTCTTTGCCACCTGGCAGGTACTGGGTTTTGATACCGTATTTCAGGTCGTATCCGGAGGCAGTGGCTCGTTCAGCGGATGCAACATAATGTCGTGTACCGTAGTTGGATTGGTTGTTACCATACTCTTGGTTGCAATTACCGAGTACTACACGTCCTATTCCTATAGACCTGTCATAAGCATCGCAAAAGCGTCGGAAACCGGACATGGAACCAACGTCATACAGGGGCTTGCCATATCGATGGAAGCAACGGCAATTCCGGTCATAATAATTTGCGCAGGTATTTTGGTCGCCTATATGCAGGCTGGATTGTATGGCATCGCCATTTCAGCTACGTCCATGCTCGCTCTGGCCGGCATAATCATTACATTGGATGCCTACGGTCCAGTTACGGATAACGCCGGTGGAATCGCAGAAATGGCTGGATTGCCGGAGGAAGTTCGAAAAGTTACCGACAAGCTAGATGCCGTTGGAAATACCACCAAAGCCGTCACAAAGGGATATGCCATAGGCTCAGCGGGACTTGCATCTCTGGTGCTCTTTTCCGCCTATACGCAGGACATCGCCCATTATTTTCCAACGCTCAATATAGATTTTTCGCTGAGTGATCCATATGTGGTTATCGGACTCTTCATTGGCGGATTGCTTCCGTACTTGTTCGGAGCTTGCAGTATGATGGCGGTCGGAAGGGCAGGGGCGGCCATTGTTGTTGAAGTTCGTCGCCAATTCGCCACCATCAAGGGAATTATGGAAGGAAAAGCAAAGCCTGACTATAAGGCGGCAGTCGATATGCTGACGAAATCGGCCATTAAAGAGATGATTCTTCCGTCGTTTCTGCCGGTTCTCGCTCCGGTGGTTCTATATTTTGTCATTGGATACTTTGGCGGGAACAAAGCTGGCCTCACCAGCGTGGGAGCTATGCTGTTTGGAACCATTCTGACCGGTATATTCCTCGCCATATCAATGACTTCCGGTGGAGGAGCCTGGGATAACGCCAAGAAATACATCGAAAACGGAAACTTCGGTGGAAAAGGATCCGAAGCCCATAAAGCGGCAGTTACCGGTGACACCGTGGGAGATCCATACAAAGACACCGCAGGACCTGCCATTAACCCGATGATCAAGATTGCCAACATAGTAGCCATTTTGCTTCTGGCTGGCTTGGCTAAAATAATACTTGTTCCATAATTCACTCAAACCATCTGGAAATGCTTAATTGTGTTTCCGGGTGGTTGGTCCGAGTTTGACTGGCATTAATGCTATCGCGACTAGCTTAATTATATGCTGACTGCAATTGCAGTGTTTAGACTGAATCAAAAAACGATACCACACTGGCGTTTTCTTAAATAGCGCAAGTGCTGACGTTGGGCTCCATTTGAAAAAAAGTGCATTCTCAATTTGATTTGGCGTATTCTGTTGGAGAGTTCAATTATGTCTTTATAAGGGATTTTTATGATGGAAGATTTTATACTGTTGGACGTTTTTAAACGCAAACAACTAATAACCGAATTGCCGCTTTGCAGCGTGATTATGGAGGATAAGGAGTTCCCGTGGATTCTACTGATTCCCCGTAGAGCAAATATTCGCCAGATGAATCAACTTAATGAAAAAGATCGAGTTCAGCTGATGGACGAAATAACAATAGCTTCCAATATAATGGAGAAATTATTTCCAGCGGACATATTGAACGTAGCAGCCATTGGGAATAAGACTCCGCAGTTGCACATACACATAATCTGCCGTCACCAAGACGATTTTTTGTGGCCAGAAGTTGTATGGGGAAGAGAAATGAAAAAACTTACGGATAAAGAGCAATTGGTACGCGCAGATTTAATTAGAGCCGGCTTTGGTGCGCATTGAACTTGTGTTTACTAAAATTCACCCCATTGTGAGGCAGAAAATGCGCGTGCTGCAACCACTTCAGATATTTTGCTCATTCCATTTTGATTTTGCAAACAAACTTACACCTTTTAAATTAATAAAAAAAGTGTTACTATAGCAGATAATAAGTTTTGGAGAAAGAGATGGAATGCGAAGAGTTCGAAGAGGGACAGTTTGTTGTATATCCCGCACATGGTGTTGGCGTCATAAAAGGGATAGAAACGCAAAATATTTCCGGTTCGGAGTTGAAAGTCATGATCATTTCCTTCGATAAGGACAAGATGGTGGTGCGTCTTCCCATGAACAAGTATACAGCCAAGAAGGTTCGTAGATTATGCACACAGGAGGAAATGAAGGCGGCGATCGATTGTCTGCGTGCTCCTACAAAATCCAAAAAAACGATGTGGAGTCGGCGTGCTCAGGAATACGAATCAAAGATTAATTCAGGCGATCCAGTTTCCATAGCGCAGGTGGTGAGAGATTTGCATAGATCTGCTTCCCAACCAGAGCATTCCTACAGCGAGCGTCAGATATATCAGGAAGCCATTTGTCGGCTAATGAAAGAGTATGCAGCAGTGGAGAAAATTGACGAAAGCCAAGCCATGAAAAACATAGAGAAAGTTCTAGCTGCCTAATGGCCTTTTCCCTTCTTCGCGGTGGAATACAAAAACGAATTCTGCCGGTGGCATTCTATGGGTTTCTACTGAGTGTTTCCACCCAGATGCTGTATTCGCATCTGGTCTTGTTTCTGAAGTTCAATCTTAATGCAACTGAATCCCAAATAGGATGGCTCGATGGATTCGTCGAGTTTCTGTCGTATCTGATCCGGATATTTTCGGGGATGGTCAGTGATTGCATATGCAATAGAAAACTTTTTCTAATGATTGGGTGCGCCATTGCTTGCCTCATAAAGCCTGTTTTTGCGTTTGCGAGTTCCATTGCTGGAGTTTTGGTCGCGGAAATATTAGAACGCATAGGAACCGGTATTCAGGCAAGTCCGCGGGACGCACTTCTGGCGGATCTGAGTGATAAAAATAGACTGGGAGAATCGTTTGGATTTGCAAAATCAATGAAGACAATGGGAGCTCTTGTGGGATCGCCAATTGCTCTGGCCATCATGTATTTCTCCAATGGAAATTACGCTCTCCTTTTTTCTTTGGCTTCGATTCCAGCATTAATTGCTTTCTTCTTCGTGCTTGCAATGGTTGCACCACATGCGTTTTCTCCTACTAAAGCAGTTTCAGCATCGAAAGTAGAGCTCGCATACCATTCGGAAAGTAGTGAAGCAGAAAACGGGTTCGGCATCACGCTGGTGGTGATGGTGTTTGCATTTCTCTGTGAATTGGGGCATTTCGGAGAGGCACTCATGACTCTGGGGGCCAGCAGGATCGTTTCTCCTTCGTTTGCCGGCATAACCTCTGCATTTATGGGAATTGGCCAGATAATCTTCTCGTATCCAATTGGTGTGCTATCGGATAGATACGGAAAACTCTTTCTAATAAAAATCGCTTGAATTGAGGCGTGTTGTCCGCTCAACACCGCAACTAAAAT
>BNWE01000032.1 GCA_025998595.1 Alphaproteobacteria bacterium
CCAAAAACCATATATTTTTTGAAAAATTTCATCGGGTATGTTATGTTTCATCTGTGGTATAATCCTCATATTTAAGCCTAAATAAGATTTTATACCACTTCTTAATTTTTGCTAACAGGACCTAATATCCGTGTTCCGTTCCCCATTGCCCATGAATTTTTGGGAGAACACGAAGATCGAGGCTATAATAGGATACCATGTGGCTTTGCTAGCAGCAAAGACAACATTGCCCAAATTGGATGGAAAATGCATATTTCAGCACGACCTTCAAATGCTGGAAAAGTCGCTCAAATCGTTTTTTCTACCTGCAAAGAAGAAAAGGTACGTTGTAAAATTTTCTCCATTATTCCAGCCATTAGATTTCACTATAGCCTAGATAGATTCGCGCCGGCTCACCTTTTTTCTCAACGAGGGAAATTTATTGCAATTTATCCTGATACTGATGATGAAGCCAAAAGAGTGGCAGAGTCTATTGACAAAAAATTCAAAGCAGAGGGCTTAACTCGAGAAGATTTCATCTCGATCTTTGGAGATTTTCAAGTTGGTGAAACCGGAGGAATTTACGCTAGACTCTGTCATTATGATGACCCAAACAACCAAAGCAGAGAATGTCCGAATATCGCCCCCGATATTTTGTCGTGGCATGCGAAATCCAATCACTTCACGCCTGAAAACTATCCGCATCCTTTCAAGACGCTTGGACTATGGTTCAATGGCAGGCCATTACCAGAAAAAGTTTGGGATATCGTAGAAAAAGTCAAATACAACTACAACTTTGAGCTGATCATGAAAGATCCGCCGGCTGGTGCACCTACCACTGCAGCATCCAGTTCGTAGGCCATACGTCGTCTTATTGCCCAAGACGTAACAGTCTTGGGTTTTTTAGTTTCTATCTGCTTTTTGTTTTCATGGTGCATGTATTTTTAACGTATTCTGATGCATAATCTCCTCCATGAATGTTGTAGCAGTTCTTCCCGCAGGTCCTTTTGATTCGACTTTCTCGTACGAGTGTGATGAGAAACTGCTTCCGGGCGTCGTTGTGGAAGTGCCGTTTGGCAAGCAGCGTCTTCTGGGGCTTGTCATGGACGACGATGTAAAAACAGACATACAACTCAAAAATATCAACAAGATATTCCCCTATAACATAGGAAATGCCACTCTGGAATTTCTAAAGTGGGTGTCGAATTATACTCTGATTCCCAAAGGCAACGTTCTGAAAATGATACTGGCAGAAAAGTCCATATTCTCCCAACGTGCCGCCAGCGTGACGGTGGTTGCACCACAGGCGGTTATTCACGCCTCAACGTCGCAGGCAAATCTCGCATACCCAGCAACAGGCAGCGAAGCAGAAAACGCCAGTCCGGCTCGGACCGCATACCCAGCAACCGGTGGCGAAGCCATTACCGGGGCCAGCTTCAAGCTGGAGGGGGGGCAGCTGGAGGCCATCAAGAGTATTCGAGATAGCGGCAATAGGCCATTTTTATTGCATGGAGTGACCGGATCCGGAAAGACCGAGGTGTATTTATCTGCCGTACAGGATGCTCTGGAGAAGGGTAAGCAGGTATTGATTTTATTTCCGGAAATCGCACTGACCAATCAGATTGTTGACCGTATAGAAAAATACTTCGGCGTTAGTCCCATTGTCTGGAATTCTAATATCACCCACAAAAACAGAAAAGAAGCGTGGATCAAGGCCATATCCGGAGGTGGTGGCATATTTGTGGGGGCGCGATCGGCGTTATTTTTGCCATTTCTGAATCTCGGCATGATTGTGGTCGATGAGGAGCACGACTCTTCCTATAAGCAAGAGGAAGGATGGTTTTACAATGCGAGGGATATGGCCATTGTGCTGGGACATATTCGAAAGATACCGGTGATTCTGTCGTCGGCCACTCCATCTCTTGAAAGTTATGTTAATGCGAAAAACGGAAAATACGGATACGCATTTATGGAAAACAGATTTGGCGCGTCGCAAATTCCGTCCATATATCTCATTGATATGAAGCAATGCAAATTTGACGGCTTCATATCTCCAATTTTGCTGCGCGCCATAAAAAACACCATGGCTAGAGGAGAGCAATCGCTTATTTATTTAAATCGCCGTGGCTATTCTCCCATAACGCTTTGTAAATCCTGCGGAGAGAAGATCGCGTGTCCAAATTGCACTAGCTGGTTGGTATATCATAAGAATCTGGACAAAATGGTGTGTCATTATTGCAATCACAGAACGAGTCTTCCAAAGAAATGCGCCATTTGCGGAGAAGAGGATTCATTGATACCGTTTGGGCCAGGCGTTGAAAGGGTCTTTGACGAATTAAGAAGCAAACTTCCAGATGCAAGAATAGAAATAGCATCGTCCGACACCATTTCTTCCGACAAAAATATAGCTGAGCTGTTCGAGAAGATCCACAATAATGAAGTTGACGTTATAATTGGAACGCAGATACTTGCCAAAGGACATCATTTTCCCAACATTACTCTGGTGGGAATTGTCGATGGAGATCTCGGACTACACGGAGCAGACATAAGAGCGTCGGAAAAGACATATCAACTCATAAGTCAGGTTTCCGGAAGAGCTGGACGTGCCGAGAAGGAAGGAAAAATACTGATACAAACATTTAATCCATCTCATTCTCTTTATGTTGCGCTTCAGTCACCTGATCCAAACAATTTTTTGGATTTGGAAATATCTTCCCGAAGAGAATGTGACCTGCCTCCGTTTTCGCAATTTGCAGCAATAATTATTTCCGGAACGAACAAAGAGTTAACGGAAAAGATAGCGAGAAAGCTCGGCAACGCCAAATTTAACGAAATATCCATATTTGGTCCCGCTCCGGCTCCAATTTTTCTGCTTCGGGGGAGGGTAAGATGGCGTATTCTGTTAAAAGCATCAAAAAAAAATATTATAAATAATTTGATTTCAAAGTGGATTTTCTCTGAAAAACACCCTAAAAACGTTAAAATTCAAGTAGATATCGATCCTATTAGTTTCTTATAAAATTAACTTATTCTCAACTAATTTGTTTTAAGATACTAGAGAATAGTGGTATTCACCTATTCCGTACTTGATAGAGGTATTATAATGGCTGAAAGCACACAACATGTATTGGACCGAATTCGGTCACCTAGGGTGCACATCACGTACGATGTGGAAATCGGTAATGCTATAGTAATGAAGGAATTACCTTTCGTCATTGGAGTTTTGGCAGATCTATCCGGCATGCCGGCAGATGATCTCCCTCCTTTGAAGTTCAGGAAATTCGTTGAAGTCGACAGGGATAATCTTCCGGGATTTATGCTGTCCATCAATCCGAGATTAGCGCTTCAGGTGAAAGATACTATCGGCGATGGATCTGAGAATCTAAATGCCGAGTTGTTCTTCAAACATATGGATGACTTTGGACCAGTCAACATTGCTCAGCAGGTTCCGAAGCTCAACAAGATATATTCTTCTCGTGTAAAGTTCAATGATTTCCTTGCGAAGCTGGAGGGGAACGATCCGTTGCAGCAGAATGTGAAGGATATCGTTTCGGATATTTCTCTGAGAGCGCTACTGCAAGCTCAAGTAAGCGCACTTCTGGAAGCAAACAAGATTACGATTACTGCTGATTTTGCCACAACCACTTCTGGAGCTGATGCGGCAGCTACAACTCCGGCTGCTCCGCCAGAGCCGCCAGCAGACGGATCTGCTCCGAGAGAAATTATGCGCGAGATGTTTAACGAAGGGAAACTTGCGCGTGAACCGGCTGCGGAATTGCATGCCTGCGCTATGATTCTTGAGATGTTGGCAGCCATCGAAGCGTCTCAGCTGACAATTATAAAAAATCCGCTCGCTTTTATCGAAAACACAATAGCTGACCTAGATAAAAAACTAAGCGCTCAGATAAACGAGATACTCCACGCTCCGGCATTTCAAGATTTGGAAGGCACCTGGAGAGCTCTCTACTACTTGGTGATGAACACAGAAACGAGCACTCAGCTTAAGATCAGAATTATGAATGTTTCCAAGAAGGATCTCCTAAATGATTTGGAAAATGCTGTGGAATTTGACCAGAGTGCGTTGTTTAAAAAGGTTTACGAAGAAGAGTATGGAACATTTGGTGGACATCCGTATTCGTGTTTGATCGGTGGCTATGAGTTTACCCGCCATCCGCAGGACATACTGCTTCTGGAAAAATTGTCTAATGTTGCAGCCGCGGCACATGCTCCACTTGTGGCGTCTGCGCATCCAAGAATGTTTGACATGAACGCTTTCTCGCATCTTGGAGAACCGAGGGATCTCGCAAAAATCTTTGAGAGTACCGAGATGGTAAAGTGGAGATCGTTCCGAGACAGCGAGGACTCGCGATACATAGCGTTGGTGCTTCCGAGGGTTTTGATGAGACTTCCATATGGTCCAGATACTCTACCGGTGGACGGATTGGATTTTGCGGAAACCATAGACGGCACCGACAGTACGCAATTCTGCTGGGGAAATGCCGCCTTTATTTATGGACAGCGTATAGGAAAAGCCGTAGCTCTCTTTAAATGGCCAGCTGCAATAAGAGGAGTGGAGGGAGGTGGCTTGGTGGAAGGCCTGCCGGCTTATACATTCAGAACCACAGATGGAGACATTGCCCTGAAATGTCCTACGGAAATAGCCATAACGGATCGTCGTGAAAAAGAGCTGACTGACATGGGATTTCTTGCCATATGTCACAGTAAAGGCACAGATTTTGCAGCATTTTTTGGTGGACAAACTACCCAGAAGCCAAAAGTGTACAATACTGATCTGGCGAATTCCAATGCGGCACTCAGTGCGCGGTTACCGTATTTGTTGGCAGCTTCTCGATTTGCTCATTACATAAAAGCCATAATGAGAGACAAGATTGGTTCTTTCCTCACAAAAGACGACGTATCTATGTATCTGAACAATTGGATTGCCAGTTATGTTCTGTTAAATGATTCGGCAAGTCAGGAAATGAAGTCGAAGTTTCCACTTCGTGAAGCTCGCATCGACGTATTTGATGTGCCTGGTAAGCCTGGATCGTACAAAGCAACTGTGTTTTTGAGGCCGCATTTCCAGCTGGAAGAGTTGACGGCTTCCATCAGACTTGTTGCGGAATTGCCTCCTCCGGCCGGTTAATGGATTTTGAGTTTCGGTGTTTAGATGGGTTGTTGTTTTGGTGGAGATTGAAGTATGGTATTGAGGTTAAGAGATCACCCTTCGTTTAGTCGGGAAGAGGTTAAAAACGTCGATATGGCGTCTTCTGTTACGCCACAGTACATAATAGTGTGTAAAGACTTCTTCATGAGCGAGATTAGTGGAGAAGCTCCTACACGCGGCGACCAAAACGACTACAGTAAAAATTCCACTACATGTTTATCGTTCGATGTCGGAACGTCGAGACTGATAACAAATGACAGCAGTGGTCAGATGAACGGAGATGGTAGAATTGTTTTCGATGATCCAATCGTATGCATGAGGTATGGAACATGGGCTCCCAAAATACAAACCGCCCTATACGAAGGAACAATGATTCCATATATAGGCATAAGACGTTTTAGCAGTATTAATGGTCTTAAACAGGTTATACAGTCGCTGGATTATGAGACATGCTACATAAAGACGTATCGACAACAAGACGATACCATTCAGTTTACTTTCAACTCCACAGTCATTCAGGATGTAACTACAATGTTTAATCTACTGGGCGAGAATAAGGGGAATGTGGGGGCGAGATTTGCCATTAGAACGGTTTCATCTGTTGGCGGCATAAAAGACATCAAATAGTAAAGATATCAACTGAAGTCAAAAGGCAAATTGTAATCCAAGTGGGTAGAGCTCGAAAATCGCTTTCATGTTTTTAGATCACAAAACAAAATGACTTCGCTAAAAAGTCAAAAAAATCAATGCATTCCGATACGATTGATCATTAGAGCAAAGTCATTAACGCGGGTGCTGCAAGCACTTGCATTGGCTCACAATTTTAAATATATTTATACGCAATCAGCTAAGGATGCCAATGATACTGACATATCACGAGATTTTGAATAGCGTAACGAATGGAATGATTCACATAACTCCTTTTGATGAATCCATGTTAAATCCCAATAGTTGTGACTACAGAATTGATTATAAATTGCTGGAAATAATGGATCTGCCGGTGGATCCCAAGAAACAAACATCCTATAATGAAATTAATTTTACAGATGACGGCTACATTTTATCTCCGAACAAGACGTATCTTGCAAATACCTTCGAGGAAATAGGCAGTGATTTTTTTGTGCCTTCTCTCATAGGGAAGACGTCTCTCGGAAGATTGGGATTGTTTTTACAAATTACTGCAGATCTTGGTAATCTTGGTGCAAAGCATAAATGGACGTTGGAATTAAAGGCGGTGCAGCCGATAAAGATATATCCCATGATGCGTATTGGGCAGGTATCCTTCTGGAAAACGGACGGAGACAGTTCTCGGCAATATGATGGGAAGTACGGTGGATTTTCCGAAGCGAAATCCAGCGAAATATACAAAGAATTCGATCAGAAAAAGGGAGCCGACTCATGATTCTTACGGGAAATGAGATTCTTAAAAATGTTGGGGAACAAAAGATCGTCATTGATCCATTTGTAACATCTCAGTTGAATCCGAATTCGTATAATTTTACACTTGGCGATAGGCTTATGGTCTACAACAATTATGTGCTGGACGCCAGAAAAGATAACGAGGTGCGCGAGATCGTTATTCCGGAAAGTGGAATTACATTGGCTAGTGGAACCGTGTATCTGGGGCATACGAGAGAAGTCATTGGGAGTGATTATTTTTGTCCGATAATAAGGGGAAGATCGTCAATTGGAAGGCTTGGACTGTTCATAAACATAACGGCGGACCTTATCGACATTGGTTCCATAAATCAGTTGACTCTCCAGTTGAACGCCGTGCAGCCGGTCACCATATATCCGGGAATGCAAATAGGGCAGGTGACGTTTTGGATGCCATTTGGAGAAATAAAGAAATATGACGGGAAATACAAAGGAGCTCAAGGACCTGTGCCATCAAAAATGTACATGGATTTCTCGAATTAATAAAATCAAGCTGAGTACAGGTCTGCAATCTTGTCTGATGGGAGCGATTGGAGCTCTGGGATTTGCGCCGTTCAACCTGTTTCCTGCGTTTATTCTTGCCTTCGCTTGGTTGTTCTTTTGTGCCAGTTTGACCAGTGTGACCAGCTTGAAGCTAGACCCGTTTTCTGCCAACGTGACGTTGGACCCGTTTTCTGCTTCGCGATCTTCTGAAACGTATGCGAGCGCTATATTCGCTCTTGAAGCGGCGTCGGTATCGCAATTACAGTCGGCATACAATGCAACAGGTAGTAAAACGCGTGTGCTGCAAGCACTTTTATCAATGCACATTTGTTGTTTGTATTGGTTGGTCTATCCACTGACAATTGAGCTCCATAAGCATTGGATGCTGATACCATTTGCCATAGTTGTCGTGCCGGCGTATTTTTCCATTCAGCTGGCAGCGGCCGTTTGGATAGCCGGAAAAATATCGTCGGATATATACGAACGCGTTCTGATATTTCCAGCATTGTGCTCGATGGCAATGTATTTATATGGACATTTTTCGCTGGGATTTCCGTGGGTTCTTCCAGCGTACATATGGAATTGTCATGAAATATTCCTACAAACATTGAGCATATGGGGAGTATATGGACTTAGTTTCGTTACGATGTTGATTTCCTGTCTGCTGGGGGCGTCGTTTGTTTTTCTCCGCAGAAATGATCGGAAAAATGCCATTATTTCTGCGTCGATATCTGCATTTCTACTGATTTTTATAGTGCTTTTTGGAATTGTTAAATTAAATTTGCATAAAGCTCAATTTACATCCTATCGGATGCGCATGGTGCAGTGCAATCTAACGCAGGCCGAAAAAAGTAATGATGGACTGAGGGAGCAGAATCTCTGGAAGCATCTGCAATACAGCGTTAGCGAAGATAGGTTGGATTTTATTCTATGGCCAGAGGCGTCGTTTCCATATCTATACAACGAAAAGCGTGCCGATTTCCAGGAGGCTTTTCAGGCAGTTCTGAAGCCGGGAGTTCATCTGCTTTTTGGTGCTGTACGAAAGGACCTGGAGACGGCGAAATATTACAATAGCGTAGTGGCAGTCAATCATCTGGGACAGAAGGTCGGCTGCTACGATAAGATTCATTTGGTTCCGTTTGGGGAATATGTTCCATTTCGGAGTCTTATTCCGCTGCCGTTTCAGGGAATAGCTTCTGACATAGGAGACTTTGACGTTGGAGAATTGCCATGCATTCTGGAAATTAACGGATTGAAAATGGCCATGGCCATATGCTACGAAGCCGCCTTTCCAGTGCTTGCAGCACCTGCATTAATGCTATCGCTACCTTCTGAACCGTATGCGAGCACTATCTTCAACGCCGAAACTACATCAGCAATAGAAAACGCCCGTGGTGCAACCACTCCAACGTTGCAAGCACATTACGCATACCATGAAGAAGGTAGCGATGCCCGTGCGGCACGCACCGCAACTACCGTCACGCTGGTTGTAAATGTAACAAATGATGCATGGTTCGGTCCCACATCTGAGCCATATCAGCATTTGCAGATTGTGCGAGCGAGGTCCGTGGAGCTGGGCGTTCCGCTTGTGCGCTGCACAAACTATGGCATAAGCGCCGTATTCGATCCCTGTGGGCGAGAAATATGTCGCATTCCCATGAATAGCGCTGGATTTGTGGACTTTTACATTCCCGAGAGATTACCGGGAGAAACTCCCTACGAAAGGTATGGAGACCTGCTGTTTTGGCTCATGATTTTTGTAATAGCTGTGATTATTGTGATAAAAAAGTCACGTTCAAAAGAAACGCTCTAAAAAAATTAAAATCATAGGTTGAATAAGCGAGTTCTTCTCATGTGTGAGTGATTTTTTGCATTTGGCGTATCGCAAGTTCAAAATGGATGGCTTTCCGAAAGAAAAATGCGGCATTAATTTGATAAATAACGTTTTTTATTGCATTTTGCTTTGTGGGTATTGCGAATCGAACAAAAGTTAATTTTTTCTACAATTGCAAAAAAGATGCAGGTGGCCTATTGCGTGCCCTGCCACATTTGATATAGTCTCAACTCCAGATGGCGGGCATGATGTGCATTGTAGATTGTGTTTCTGCCTTATACCTTGAAGCTATATTAGGAGGGGTTATGAGAAGTGAGAGGTTTGCTTCATGTTTTGTTCTGACGCTGATGATAGCGTCTGGGGTAGTGTTTGCGGATCAGCGTGTCCCTGATGCTCCCGGTGATGTGTACTCGTATTCTGATGCGGGTAATGGTTCCAAAGAGTCTGCCAAGGATGATGCGGCGCCGAGTCGCGCTAGTGGCTTTTATGTCCTTTTGGGGGTATGTGGTTCGTTTTCGGATAATGATCTGAATGCTGATGTGAAGCATAAGTCTAAAGGTCTGCTTCCTGGGTATTCCTATGATGATTTTCTGGCTGATTACGTACCGGCGGTGAAAGAGCGTGGTGTGGCTACTGCGACTCATAATCCTGATGATAGTGTGAGTGATGTCGTGATAGACGGCGGATCGTCACATACTGGAGGAAATAAGGGGCGCTTTGGTGGTACTGTTGGGGTCGGTTACTTGTTTGTCTGTCGTAACGGTTTTGTTGTTGGGGTGGAGACGCAGGTTGATTTTGTGAAGTCGCACGAGATTTCGTTGAAAAACGGTGGCGTGGATTTTTCCATGAAGAGTTCCGGTGTAAATCCTGGTGCGTATCTTAATCTTGGTTATCGCTTTGCTGCTTTGCGTAATTCGATAGTCTATGTCAAGGTTGGAGGTGTGTATGTGTCTTCGCATGTCAAATATTCTGGTTCAGATAGTAAGATAAAGAACTCTGGGTTGGTTCCTTCTGCTGGACTTGGCATAGATGTGCCGATTACTGGTTCACTTTCGGCTCGTTTGGAAGCTAACTATAGGTTTGAGAGCAAAAAGAACAGCCAGCTGGCTTTGTCTGATACGATGATTACTGATCCTATGAATGAAGAGGGCATCAGTTTTTCTGGAGAAGGCCATTTACAACAGAAGTCAAAGGGATATGATGTACGACTTATGGTTTCTTGGTATATGTAGTTGTTATTTTAATTTGTGAGGTTTATATGAGGAAGAGTGTATTGTTACTCTCCGCGGTGGTGTCCGCTGCCACTTGCTTTGATGGTTTTGCGACGAACATCTATGATAATTTTGTTGCTGCAGTTGGCAATCTTGAACTGAAGCCAGAGCTTGTCAAACGGATAGAGAATCCGAAGGGGTTGTTGTGCAAGAAGGATTTGAGTGGCGCAACAAAACTTGGAGATGCTAAAAAGTTGTTGATTGAGTGCTTAGGTAATACTAATAGTGCGCAGATCGAGCAAAAGCTTGCTCCTGCACTTGTGACTGCTGCTACTACAGCTGCTAAAGCTGTTACTCCTGCTCCTGATGCTAATAAGGAGAAGGGGAAGAAAGATGAGGTTAATCCTGATTCGGATGACGATGATGAGGAGGCTAGCGCCAATCCTGATTCGGATGATGATGAGGTGACTGTTCCAGCTAGTCCTTCTGGAGGCAAACATGCTGCTGTTGTAGAAAGGGAAAAGCTAGAGAAAGCGCTTTCTACTGCTGAGGATCAGCTTAATGCCGCCAAAAAGGCAAAAAAAGGCGTAACGGCCGCTAGGCACAAGGTAGCATTAGCGCAGAAAAAGTTGGATGCATTTGATGTCGGTGGGAAGCATTCTGAAGGGTGGTTTGATAATCAAGATTCGGTTGCGCACGCTCTGAGTGGTATAAATCCTCAAGTTGCTTCTAAGGTTGCTCCAGTTCTAGATAGTGCTCTTGGGCTTGAGGATGATGCTTTTAGGGTGTTGCTTGCGTGTCTTCAGGATAGGCAGAAGGTACGAGAGCAGCAGCGGGAGATGCTAGTTTTGCAGCAGTTAAATGGGATGCTGCCACGCTTTAATGATGTTCCTGAGGCTCTAAAAACGTGGCTGCAGGGTAAATTGAATGCTCAACAGCAGTCGCAGGATGGGCCGCAGCAGGATGGGCCGCAGCAGGATGGGCCGCAGCACGGCGGTGTTGGTATTTTGCATTTTACTGATTGATAGTTTTGTTTTTTGTTAATAATGAGGTTTGTAATGAAAAAGAGTCGTTTTGTTTTTGCTGTGGCGTTTGTTGCAGCATTTGTGTGTGGGCCTGTGTCGGCTATGTTGGGGTGTCTGCCTGATACTTTAAGTGAGACTTTTACCTTTATTGATGATAGTGCTGCTTTTGTGACTACGCTTTCTGACACTAATGGTGGGGTTAGCACTCTGAAGGCAACTGGTGGTTTTGCTAATTACCTAAAGACTGATGGAAAGCTTGGTAATAGGAAAATAGTTGTGTTTTTGGAGCGTTGGAATATGGGATGCCTTGAGGGGGGATCTGTATTAGATCTTTTTAAACTTTCTGATGAAGTTAGCTTTACAGATGCTCCTTATTTGCAGTACAAGAAGGCTTTTGTTAGGGTCTATGGGCCTTTCTTTAAGGGAATATATGATGCTGCGAGGGTGGCGGAAGTTTCTTTGCCAAAGATTGATTTTTCGACAGTTGAGAATATTGATAGGTTTGTAGGGATTGTGGCTACCAACGCAGCACAAAAAGGAACGGCGATACTGGAAGCGGCAGTTGCTGCTGTGGCACAAAAAAAAACAGTAGGGCAGGGGGGAGTGGCACAACCAGTAGCGAAACCGACAGACCCAAAGAAGACCTCCTTTGCGGATTAGGTGGTTCTGAGAGTGGAGGTGGGGGCGGTGGTTCTGTGAATGATGTAGCTACTGTTGAGGCCGAGAAGGGGAAGGGCGATGTTCCTAGCCCCTCGGGTTCTGGTGATGGCAAGGCCGAAGGAGGGGGGCAATCTGAAAGTGGAAAAGTAGATGTCCCCATAGGTCCTGCACCTAGAGCTGGTTCATCGTCAAGTAGTAGCTCAAGTCCATCGGATCAACGGTATCCGCTGGATGATTCTCCTCCGCATTCTCCGTCTGATGTGTTGTTGCCTCCTCCACCTCCACCTCTTGAGAGTATGCTTGTGCATATGTCGCTGCCGAGTAGTAGTACAAGCTCGCCGAGTTCTAGCGGCGGTGCTGGAGCAGCAGGAAATGGGACTGCTGTTGAAGGTGGCGGCGGTTCCTCGTCGACTGGTAGTGCAAGTTCGGCAAGTTCGCCGTCATCAAGTAGTAGCAGTAGCATGAGCTCACCAGGTGCTGGTGTAAGAGATGGCGGCAGTGGTGCTACTAGAAATCGCCCTCTCTTTTTAAAGTCAAAAGTTGTGGATGACTCTGATGAGGATGAGCCGTATTTTGGTCCTAGCAAGAAAAAGAAAAAAAAGAAGAAGTAGTAGTTAGGTTGTTTGAGTTTTGTTGATTAGTTTTGTTTTTGTAAGGAGGGAATGTATTTTTATGAAGAGAAAAGGTGTTTTAGTTGTTTCTATGGTAGCTTTGTTTGCTGCCTGTTCGTGTAATTTTTTGTCTGCCACGATGAAGCCAGTAAACGTGGACAAAAAGAGCTTGAGTTCTTCTGTACTTTTGAAGCCTAAGGTGTCTCTTGGTGAGCTTGAAGATGTTAAAATTGGGGTGTTTGTTGTTACTCCGGTGGATGGTTTCGATTATATGAGTCCTGATCCTTTGGGTATGGGATTTTTAATGTACCAGCTTCGGATTCTTGGGCGCGATAAGGGTTTTGGCGGTGCTAATTTTGTTGCTGAGTTATTATCAGTTTTTAATGAAATGTTTGCTCGTCAAGAAGAATATGAGGAAGAGAAGGGGAAAGAAGTAGAGGAAGAGAAGGGGAAAGAAGTAGAGGAAGAGAAGGGGAAAGAAGTAGAGGAAGAGAAGGGGAAAGAAGTAGAGGAAGAGAAACTAACAGACTATAGTTCTTGTAGCAGTAGCAGTAGCAGTAGCAGTGCTAGTCCTACTGGCGATTACCTAGTAGCTCTACAAGATATGTGCGGGAAGATTACTGAGCTTCTCAGAGTGGTTAGTTCTGGTAAGGAGCGTTCTAGGTATTTTGTGCAATTCTTTAAGACGGTGGAAGAGCTTGATGATGAAAATGGTGTTACCGATCTTGGTGAAGATAGCTTTTCTAGGAAGGAAGTATTTGAGAGGCTTTTATTTAATACTATTGGGATGAAGTATGCTTTCATTGAGGAACTGTTGGATATAAATGGTGAGCCTGTTGTGGGTATTGTAGATGTTGTTAAAATTTTGTCGGTATTAGAGTCTGCAGCCCTTAGTGATTATGATTTTAAGTTTTTTGAAAAAAGAGTTGCCTTTATGAAGCGAAGGAAGCAAGAAGGGGTTGTGGAAGTCGCGCGAGTAGGCAAGGAAAAAGAGGAGGCCGTTGCTGTTTTGACAAGAGAAAAGGAGGAGCTTGAGCAAGTACGCAAGGAAAAAGAGGAGGCCGTTGCTGTTTTGACAAGAGAAAAGGAGGAGCTTGAGCAAGTACGCAAGGAAAAAGAGGAGGCCATTACCGCTTTGGAGGAGAAGCTTGAGCAAGTACGCAAGGAAAAAGAGGAGGCCGTTGCTGTTTTGACAAGAGAAAAGGAGGAGCTTGAGCAAGTACGCAAGGAAAAAGAGGAGGCCATTACCGCTTTGGAGGAGAAGCTTGAGCA
>BNWE01000033.1 GCA_025998595.1 Alphaproteobacteria bacterium
AGTGTAAATTCATTGCCGGCGCTTCCTCCATCGAGCAGATCCCCAACAATATCTTTATGCCGGAGATTTCGTTCGTGGGAAGATCCAATGTTGGAAAATCATCGCTGATCAACGCCATCGTTGGCCAGCGGGATTGCGCGCGCGTATCGAAAACTCCCGGCAGAACACAGCAGATCAATTTCTTCACCATACAGGAGAAAATCTCCATCGCAGACCTGCCTGGATACGGATTCGCAGCGGTATCCAAGAAAACGAGAAAATCGTGGGACCATCTAATCCTGGATTACCTCCGGGGACGCCAGAATCTGCGCCGCATCTTTCTGCTCATCGATTCAAGACACGGCATAAAGGATAGCGACAATCAAATCATGGACATCCTCGACGATTCCGCCGTTGTCTACCAGCTGGTATTAACAAAAATCGACAAAATCCCCCAAAGTTCCGACATCGTTAAACGCGTCGAGGAAAGCATATCGAAACGAGTTGCCGCCTTCCCCTACGTCATTCCCACCAGCGCCGAGAAAAAAATCGGCATCGAAAGCGTTCAGATGGAAATAGTCTCACTAATCAACCAGTAACCAACGTGACGTTGGATCCAGTGCGGCGCTATCCCCATTTAATGCTTCGACACTAGTGTCTTCGCTACCAGTTGCATTGTATGCGAGATGTATTTGCGATATTGAAGCTGAATTAGTAAACGGAGTCAGCATCACGCTGGTTTCGACTTGAATGTGAGTGTGCTATAATCGCATTGGTAGTTTTTGTATTTTCTGGATATGTAATGATAGCAAAGAAGTCCACTGTTTTCTTTATTTTTCTCGTTTGCCTGGCCGGATCCTGGATGTTCTATCTGAAGTACTCGGTAATCTCGATAGAAGATAGAATAAGAATAGCGAAAAGAGAAATCATAAAGGAAAAGAGAAATCTGCACATTCTCAAGGCCGAATGGAAATCGCTTACATCTCCCGAAAGAATCCAGAATCTGGCTCTAAAGCATCTCGACCTAAAACAAATAGAACCAAAACAACTGAAGGAATTCGATCTATCTTTATTTCATTCGGAGAAAAAGCAATATAAAAAGAGCGGAAAACTATCAAAACTTGTGGGAGAAATCCTTTCGCAAATGGAACGCTAGAAAGAAAATGCTTGCATATTGTACTGCGTCAGCTGCGGATTTCCACATAAGTCGGCAATTGAAAGTTCGGGAATATTCATATATTATATATCATACTTTCAGGGAATTATCATGTCTTATTTCATATTCGTGACCGGTGGAGTTATGTCGTCCATTGGGAAGGGAATTACATCGGCTACAATCGGATCATTGCTCCAAATTCATGGCTTCAGTGTGCGCATAAAAAAAATGGACCCATACATAAATGTTGATCCTGGAACCATGAGTCCCTACAAACATGGGGAAGTTTTCGTAATGGGAGACGGCTGTGAGTCGGATTTGGATTTTGGCCATTACGAAAGATTTACGGACATCAAATGTTCTGCTGCAGATGCATTAACCACCGGGAAAGTTTACAAAAAAGTGCTAACGAAAGAGAGGCATGGCGACTACCTGGGATCTGATATTCAGGTCATTCCCCACATTACAGGCGAAATAAAAGAATTTATAATGGACGGCCACGAAGACATCGATTTCATCATATGCGAAGTTGGCGGGACTATTGGAGACATTGAAGGCTTACCATATATAGAGGCCATTCGACAACTGACCATAGAACTGGGGAAATCGCAGACCCTCTGCGCTCATCTGACCTATCTGCCCTACATGAAAACATCGGAGGAGCTGAAAACCAAGCCGACCCAGCATTCAGTAAAACAGCTGCAGAGCATGGGAGTTCAGCCGGACATGATTTTATGTAGAGGTGAAAAAGACATTGGCGATGCAGAAAGAGCAAAGATCTCCATGTTTTGCAATGTAAAAAAAGAAAATATAATTGCCGCGTCAGATGCGGAAAACATATATCTCATTCCAAATATGTATCATTTGGCCGGCGTTGACAAACAAATCTGCGAGCATTTCGGAATATTGTACTATAATTCGGAAGGTCAGGCGGAAAATAAAATCAGAGAAAAATGGGGAGCTGTGGAGCATTCCATTTTGAATCCTTCCAAAATCGTAAAAATAGCCGTTGTCGGAAAATACATGAAGATGAAGGATGCTTATATTTCTTTAGCACAGGCCATAAGTCACGGAGGTTTTGCCAACGACACAAAAGTTGACGTCGATTGGCTGGATTCGCGAGGAGATCTCGAGGAAATAAGAAGCCGCTTGAAGGACGTATCCGGAATATTGGTTCCCGGCGGTTTTGATTCGAGCGGAATAGAAGGAAAAATCGCAGCGATAAAATTCGCCCGCGAAAACAAGATTCCCTTTCTTGGTATATGCTTGGGACTGCAACTCGCTGTCATCGAAGCGTGTCGAAATATAGCTGGCATCGAAAACGCGACAAGCCGAGAGTTTCCCAACGACGGAGAATGCGTCATCGATTTCATGCAGAATTGGGAGAAAGACGGCGTTCTGGAATCTAGAACTCAGTCAGGTGGCAAAGGAGAAACCATGCGATTGGGAAATTATCGCTGCAAAATCCTGCCGGACACACTTGCTCATAAAGTTTATGGAACCACCGAAATAACCGAACGCCACCGACACCGTTTCGAGGTAAACCTGAAGGGATACAAGGATGTCTTCGAGAAAGCCGGACTCGTATTTTCTGGAATGTCGCTGGATGGAGTCTTGCCGGAAATCATCGAACGCCGAGATCATCCGTTTTTCATTGCAACCCAGGCGCATCCGGAGTTCAGATCGCGTCCATTTGCTGCGCATCCGCTATTTGCGTCCTTCATAGGGGCGGCAATTGGGTTTTATACGCATTCAAAATGAGAGGTGATAGTGGAGAAAAGAATTGGTTAGGATCAGATTGCTGAAATTTCAGCAAATAAGGTTGTTGAAATTTCAGCGTTTTCACAAAAATCAACTCTATTACCCACTATCACCAAATGAGAAGTTGGAACTTTTTTCTTCGGATTAACGGCTTTCCCGAAGGAAAACCGTTTTCAGCTCAATGCAAGATCAACTTCTCACAATTTTTACGATACTTAACTCGAATACGAGAGATTGTATCTATTACGCCTCACTCTTGAATGGATGTCAAAGCTATGATATTATCTGACTCTTGAGTAATGGGTGATACCATTAAACATAACGTAAACATCGCGAGGAGAGTGTTCTGGAGTTCCGCGCAGAACATCACCAGCCTTGGCATATCCAATATCGAGTGGACCTGCGACAATAACTAGATTGCGTCCCTGCAAATAAGCTATAGCTTCTAATATCGCGCCTGATGCCCATTCGTTACTATCTCTAATATATTCAAGGTGATTTTTAACAACATCTTTGTCTGTAGGATTTGAATCTATTATCTCTGATCCAATAAGTCCCCTTATGTGTGCACTTTTGTCATCGTCGCCCTGGCTATTCTCGATCAACAGCTGCATCGTCGCTTTCCTACTAAGAGCATTTTTACCTTCGTTTTCAACATCTTTTGCTCTATATTCAACGGTATCTATGGCTCTGAATCCGCAACTACCATCATTAGCAGTAAAGATCTCATGCAGTGTAACACCACCAACAACTACCGATCTCCCTGTTTGTCTTCCAGGATTTGCTTCAAATCTAAGTGTATCCCATGTCAAATAGTCCATATCGGCTGGTGGCTCCGACAATGATTTTGCACTAAGCGATGGCGATGGCGAAAAAACTCTAAATTTGCCTTCTGGCGCTGACGCCGATCTTAGCAACCCTCTCACTTTGTCGAAGGGGGCATTCTCTATGTCAACCAGAATCTGATTTTGCGCTGGCGACAAGTTGCCACTTTCTATTGCAATGCTCACTACATCTTTCGCTGCAAACGGACCACTTTCATCAAGCACATCCTGCACTGTTTTTATAATGTCATGAAATTCATTTGAGGATGACGACGACGAACTGCTAGATGATCCATGATTCTGCAATTCTGTATGTGGCGACATCGACATCGCGAATGCTATTGCTTCCTCAAGATCAAGCATAGCATCACAATTTTCTGCCAAAAACGCCAATAGACCTATTAGTAAAATTTTTCTCATTTTTTTCTCCGTTTTTTACTATATAACTAGACCGCGGCATATGTATATGCGAAAAAGACGATCTTTGCAAGCCCCCTTTTTAAATATTTTGAAAAAAATTACAATCTGGATTATTTGAGGTGAACAAGACGATGTGTCATTGGAGTCATCCACACATTGTCATACAAAGGAGCGAAACAGCGGCGAGATCCAGTAATCCACAACAACAATGCATACAGTTTGTTGAGAAATGGATTCCTACGCCACTTCGTGGCTCTGAATGACAAAATACAAAAAGCGATATCTCGCACCTATCCGTCTGTAGCAAAGCAGTAAATGTGTCCAGCTTCAAGCTGGTCATGTTGGTCAAGCCGGCGGCGAATTCACTGCAATTTCTGGCGATTTTCGGGAAAGACTTCCGGCTAGAGCAGTGGATAAAACGTCGTCAGCGGTGTCAACTTTTATCAGCTCCAGATCGTCCAGAACGCAGCGCGGGATATCGTGCAAATCGTGCTCGTTTTCCTTGGGCATAATGACGATTTTGATGCCGCCCCTATGTGCTGCCAGCAGCTTTTCCTTCAGGCCTCCGATCGGAAGTACTCGACCGCGGAGAGTGATTTCGCCGGTCATGGCCACGTCTTTTCGAACGGGAATCGTTGTAAGAGTTGAAACAATGCTGGTCACCATCGCAATTCCTGCCGATGGACCGTCTTTTGGAGTTGCTCCCTCCGGCACGTGAATATGAAAATCGGTGCTATCGAAGGTTTTGGGATCTATGCCAAACGACTCGGCTCTCGATCGCACGAAACTCATGGCCGCCTGTATCGATTCCTGCATTACGTCGCCCAGCTTTCCTGTCAGCGTGGTTTTTCCTTTTCCTGGGACGCTAATGGCTTCTATCGAGAGGAGCTCGCCGCCGACTTCGGTCCAGGCCAATCCTGTGACGACGCCAACGAGGTTTGTGTCTTCGGTTTCCAATCTCTTGTACTTCTTCACCCCAGCATATTTCTCGAGATTTTCCTCGGTAACATCGATCTTTTTTATTTTATCTTCGTTTTCGGTGAGTTCTTTTACGACTTTTCGGGCGAGGTTGGCAATTTCTCTTTCGAGATTTCTCACGCCGGCTTCTCGGGTGTAATTCCTAATGAGCAGCATGAGAGCGTCGTCCGATATGGAAAGCTCGTTTTCCTTCAGGCCGTTTTCGCCTTTTTGTTTCGGAACCAAATGGCGCTTGGCGATTTCCAGCTTTTCCATTTCGGTGTATCCGGAAAGTTTGATTATCTCCAGACGATCCAGAAGCGGTTCCGGCATTTTATAGGAGTTGGCCGTAGTTATGAACATAACGTCCGAAAGATCGTAATCGATTTCAATATAATGGTCGCTGAAGGCGCAATTCTGCTCCGGATCCAACACCTCCAGCAGTGCGCTGGCCGGATCTCCCTTCCAATCTGCTCCAAGCTTATCGATTTCATCCAACAGAAACAGCGGATTCGATGACTTGGCCTTTTTCATGCTGGATATGATTTTTCCAGGCATGGAGCCTATGTAGGTGCGACGATGTCCTCTTATTTCCGACTCGTCTCGCACGCCTCCCAACGAAATGCGTACGTAATTTCGACCGGTTGCGTCAGCGATGGATTTCGCCAGCGATGTTTTCCCGACCCCCGGAGGTCCCACCAAGCAAATTATCGATCCTTTTATTTTTCCCACCTTATTTTGGACAGCCAGAAACTCGAGAATCCTCTCTTTGACGGAATCCAGACCATAATGATCACGGTCCAACACGACTTTCGCCGCTTTTATGTCTCTTTTTACTTTGGTCTTGTGATTCCATGGGATACTAATGAGCCAATCCAAATAGTTGCGGACGACGGTAGCTTCCGGAGACATAGGCTGCATATTTCTCAGTTTTTTCAACTCTGCCGCGAATTTTTCACTGGCTTCTTTCGGGAAATGTAATTTCTTGGCTTTATTTTCAAGTTCCGTGATTTCATCAACGACATTTTCCTGATCGCCTAACTCCTTCTGAATGGCCTTTATCTGCTCGTTGAGATAATACTCCTTCTGGGTGCGTTCCATCTGCTTTTTTACGCGATTCCGAATTTTGCGTTCGACATTTATGACGTCGATCTCCGATTCCATAAACGAAAGGAGCTTTTCGAATCTTTTTATGGCACTCGTTTCCTCCAGAAGCGTCTGCTTATCATGTATGCGCAACACCAAATGTGCCGATACGACGTCAATCAAATCGTTGATGGACTCCATTGTTTTCACGGCGGAAACCGTATCCGGCGATATTCTTTTGTTTAGTTTTGCATAACTACTGAATTGCTCTATGACCGTTCGCCGATAAGCCTCTATTTCCAGAGTATTCTCGTTTTTTTGAGTTTTTAGAAACTGGTAGTGTACGGAAAAATAATCCTTATCTGAAACACATTTCAACGCCTCAACTCTGCCAACTCCCTCCACCAATATTTTGACGGTTCCGTCCGGAAGTCGGAGTAACTGCAATATGTTACTCAAAACTCCAACATGATATAGGTCATCATAGGCAGGATCGTCGTTATGCAGACTTTTTTGGGTTAGCAGAACAATTTTCTTGTCGCTTTCCATAGCTGCATCTAAAGCATTTACCGACCTCTCTCTTCCCACGAACAACGGAACAATGACATGGGGAAACACAACGATATCCCTTATCGAAAGCACAGGACAAACATTATTCAAAATAAACTCCTAGCACGTAGCGCTACTCTTAACTGCTGCTGCATATCTTAATATAGGTTCGCATTTACCTTCAATAACATCTTTCGAAATTATGACTTCTTCTACATTTTTACTTGAAGGTAGTTCATACATTATATCCAGAAGTACGGACTCCATTATGGACCTAAGCCCTCTTGCGCCGGTCTTTCTCTCCAGAGCTAATTTCGCAATGGCCAAAATAGCGTCCTTCTCGAATGTAAGAACTACGTTCTCCATGCAAAACAATTTCTGATATTGTTTTATGAGAGCATTTTTTGGCTCTGTTAATATGGATACGAGAGCAGCTTCATCGAGATCGTTTAGTGTTGCGATTACCGGCAATCGACCAACAAACTCAGGAATCAATCCATATTTCAACAGATCCTCCGGCTCCACCTTGGAAAACAGCTCGCCGACTTTTCTTTCGTCCTTGCAACTGACTTCGGCGCCAAATCCTATGGAAGATTTATTGCTGCGAGCGGCTATCACCTTGTCCAGTCCAGCAAACGCTCCGCCGCATATGAATAGTATGTTGGTGGTATCTACGTGCAGAAATTCCTGCTGAGGATGTTTGCGCCCACCCTGTGGAGGTACGGACGATACGGTCCCCTCCATAATCTTCAGCAGAGCCTGCTGCACTCCTTCTCCGGATACGTCTCTTGTTATGGATGGATTATCGGACTTTTTCGAAATCTTATCTATTTCATCTATATAGACGATTCCCATCTGGGCTTTTTCTACGTTATACTCGGCAGACTGGAGCAACTTCAGGATTATGTTTTCGACGTCTTCTCCCACATAGCCGGCTTCCGTAAGCGTAGTAGCGTCTGCCATTGTGAATGGCACATTGATTATTCTCGCCAATGTCTGGGCAAGCAACGTCTTGCCGGTTCCAGTCGGACCAACCAGCAATATATTGGATTTAGACAGCTCCACATCGCTACTTTTGGAAGAGTGATTTAGTCGCTTATAGTGGTTATAGATGGCTACAGAAAGAACTTTCTTCGCCTTATCCTGACCGATTATATAATCGTCAAGAGTCTTACAAATTTCCTGCGGAGATGGCAGAGAGCTCTTTCCACTTGGCACGTTATTACTCGGAATATCAGAAATTATTCCGGCACATAATTCTATACATTCATCACAAATATAAACCGTAGGGCCGACTATAAGTTTTTTTACTTCGTGTTGGGTCTTTCCACAAAACGAACAGCGCAGGGTACTGTCACTGTCTACAATCTTTCCCATCTATCTCTCCCAATATAAAACAGAGCATCCATTCTAACATACTATCCACTGTACGCATACAAGCTGCACACTATCATAGTATCGCACCAATATTCCAAGAAATACTTAATTTTACTATGTTTTCCGAAGCTAATCTGCTTTTTCTTGAAAACAGAAGCTAAAAAAATCGATGCGCAAAACATAAAGCCATCGTGCAAAAACACCATCGACTCAGTATATATTAAATCTGCATATTACGAAAGAATAATTGTAAATTTGCTCAACTAATGCAATAGTTTTTTCTAGAGACCAGATACACCTCACAGCTTTTGAGTAACATCAGAAAGTTCGTGGAATTACAACAGACAGCCATTCATATATTCTTTATTTAATTGGATTTTATAAAATCATCGGAATCAGAAAAAGGTGCGTTGACCTTTTTGTCTTTTTGGTGCATTATGGGACATATTATGTTCTATATTAGTTAGTCAAGGAGGGCGAGATGAAGAAGAGGCTGTTTGTTATTAGTTCTATTGTTATGGCTACTGGATGTGTCCATTGTATGCAAAAAGAGAAAACACCGATTGGGAGTGATGTGCCTGCAGAAGTGATATTGCAAAGTGCAATGTCAGCACTAATCGAATTAGGCGGGATAAAATCTGCACCCGAGCTAAGCCTAGATGCACGTGCGATAGCACAAAGCAATCTTGATGCTCTTTTGTTTGGACCGCAATTCCGACGATCAATTTGCAAGCCAATGGTTGTGGACGCCATAGAGCACTGTTCCAATAGGCTTCTGTCAATTGATGGTGTATTCTCGAGCATAAGTGATGATTTGGTTGGATCAGATGAAATGCAGTATGAAGAGGAGGTAATTTATACTTCCCCCAAAAGTAAAGTTATAGGAATAGTTTCAGAATTAACCAGATATCCGGTGAATTGCATTGCAGAAATACTAGGAATGGACGACGCTGTCAACACGAGCAATGTCGTTGGCAAAATGATCGCGTCCATCAACAATAGCGACACAAAAAAAGAGCAGCTGGAGTACGTGGTTTCTTTGGCGATTTTGTGTTCATATTTCTTTGATAAACACAAAGACACGAACTATAAAGGCGCAATAAGGCAATACTTAACTAATGAACGTGCCACTTTTTCTCCAGATGAATGTTTAGTTTTCTTTACTTCACTTTTGCTAAATTTCAGAGAAATCCCAAGAGAGAAAGAAAAAGAAAGCGCTAAAGAACAAGCTGATGTAAATGCAGCTCTAGACTTTCTCCACAGATTGTTTACTGATAATGATGTTAGAAACATCAGAGAAGCAATGAAGATTGAGTTTCACGCTAGCTTCTTTCCTGAAATAGCAGGATTGTTTCGCAGCAATCGTGATTTACATTCGCTGGAGAGAAAATTCTTTATAGACTGCTGTTTTGGAAACTATATCGATATTGTAGCGCTAAATGACATTGTTAATGATATAGGAAATATATGTCCATCGGATTTGAATTGTTTTTTCAAAAATTCATTCCAGGATAAACGTTTGTGTTTTTCGACGACAACAACGGCTGATCAATATGTCTTGCCAAAAATTCTCCCATCACCGTCTCTGCCTAACGGTCGTACCAGAAAGATTGTGTTAGCATTCAATGCATTTATCAATATGGTTTGTAGCTATATCGATAGAACTGTTGTTGTTCCAAATGAATCTGGTATCGATCCTCTAATCCAAAGTATGTCATTGAAGGAACTTCATAAATCTTCCATTAGAGAGATAAATGCTGATAATTCTAGCATTATAAAAAAGAATCCAAATTTGTATAACTTACCGGTAGTTAGTGCGATTTTTCAAAAACAAGATGAGGTAAATGCCTTTCAGCAACGCTTTGTTCTCCTAGATGGAGATTGTAAAAAAATGAAGACAGATTTTCCGCTTGTAGCTCTCGCTTTGTATGTGGATCATTTCAATGAACTTGTGGGGAGATGCGCTTCTGAAAATGGCTATTCATATTTGGCCGAATTAAGCCAAATGGCGCAGCAAAATAGGTTCTCGTTCTCAATAGATTTAAACAAAGCGCGCAATTATTGCTTGTGTACAAAAAATGCGCCGATTGTGTGCGATGATAGCGATGACGAAAATTCTAGCAGTAGCAGCAGCGATGATGAAAACGATAGCTTCTTTACGTTTGATCCATCCAGCAACTGTCTAAATTATCAGGATATGAGACCGCTTAAAGACGCCGCCTTGACTATTGCTAAAAATAACGGAAAAGATCCATACTACGACATGATTGCCAGAGGCAATTTATGCTATCTCAGAACATTTTTTGAACGACTACTAATGAGAGCTTTAATGCTATGCTCATTGAATATAAAAAATATTACAGATGGAAATAAGGAATTATTAGAGAAAAACAATATATGTGGCATGCCTCTGGGGAACGATGTATTTGGACTTGATGAGTTTTCTGTAGATATTCCGCGTGATACTTGCTACACGGATATACTTCCTAGAATATATCGTCCGAAAATTGTGAGATTATCTGAAGTACTAGCAGATCTAAAGGATGGAATTAGAATACCAGTTCTGGATAATCATAGGCTAATGATGTTTATCAAAAGCACAATTAATAACATGTCAGAAAAATCTCAAAAAAAGAAAGAAGAGCTGGAAGAACTAAAGAAAAAAGAACAGCCTGCAAAAACAAGTAGTGTAAATATGGAGGAGCTATTATTTTCTGGACACATTGTAGTCCCAGATGATTATGGTATTGAGGCATCAGTATTTTTTGGTTTACGACCACAGCCACCATCAAGAAAAGACTCCATAAAAAATCTTCTTGTTGAGGACATGGGAGATATAGATTGTGGACATATGCAGCATATATTTTCGTGTAACTCTGACTTCTCAGACATCGATGTTCTCAACCCAAATGATTTTGGTGAACAGGTTCTAAGGGTTTTAAATTGGATAAGATCAGATCTTGAGTCTGGTCCCGGAATGTTTTTTAACGTTGATTTATTTAGATATACACTCTGCAAGTTCTACGGACTTGTGTCAGCAATTGATAGAGATGTTAGCCTTGGAAAACCTGTATGCATTCTCGATATGGATAGTTTGACTCAAGTAACTGGATTTCTTTTGCAGTCGCTGCACAGATGCTCCAATGCAAGAATTGAGGGAATTATAAATTCCATAAACTTCCTGATTGATGCTAATGATTTTAAAGAATTATCCGCAAAAGAAACATTTAGCCTACTAAGCGCTCTTGTTGTAAACGAAATTTTTGTAGAAACTTTTCGTTTTGGCGTAGTACACCTTGGCAATCCATATCGTCCTGAAGAAAAAGCAACCTACGAGCCTTATATCGAAAGCGCCAGATGGGTCGCTCTGGCTATGCAAAACCTAAATGGAAAGTATGGAATGAACATTGAAGAAAAAGGAGGTTATAATGCACCTAAACTAGAAAAAAGAGATGCCCCTATTGAAGCCCCAACGGAAAGAATTCGACGCAGAAATAGAATTATAGCTGGAGAGCGCCCGGTAAAAATGCTTAATGAATATCTAAAAAAATTCAAAGAAGAATTCTATAAAAAATTGCCTACGTCACTGAAGAATAAGATGTCAAATGATGCCAATAATGACGACCAATCTTTTTTTGAGATTGTTAATGAGCTTATGGATGAAGCGATGAAACACTTCTATTTTAAAAAGATAACAGAAGATATCTATGGTGCTTTATTGTCAGATATGTTTCAAAAATATACATTAGAATCTGCTACACAAATGGCGACGCCAGATACGACATCACAAACACAAAAAATAAATTTTTTGTGCGATATAATGTATCGCTATGGAATGCTAAAAGATACGGCTACTGATATGAGCGGATTATCGCTAGAGTCGATGATAGAATCACTCAAGTTGCAGAAGAACTCACCCATGACAATCACTCGCCACATGAACACACAAAAACGTGAGATACGTGGTCCCAGTTCGTCTGTGCCTCTGAGTGACGATATACTTCCTATGGCAAACAAAGCATTTGAAGCCATGAAGCAACGGCAGATAGAAGCTACGATACGAAGACTAAATGAGCAACTTTTTAAAACTATAGAGAAAATGCAAAAAGAATCATTTAAAAAGAAGAAATGATATACACACTAAAGACAAGGAGTTGGATTTTCATTTTTTCTGGATTCCAACGACCCTTTTTGCCTCTGGATGATAGCAGTTTCAGTGTTTTCCGCCGTCCAGAGCAATTCTATATCCTTTTTTAAACATACAAATGGAGACAGCGCGATTTCCAAGATGACGAGAGACGCCTTTCCAACACGCTTCAGTCATAGGCAAAGTCACTAGTGGCTGTATCGCTGATACTCTTCCATTTGAAATTTCTCGAAATACAATCCGGAACCACCGATGTACCCCATTTCATTCAAAAAATTCATATCTTCGTCTGTAATTGCAAAATCAAAAACATCTAGATTTTTCTTGATCCGCTCTGGATTAACAGATTTTACCAACGGCAATGTATTGTTTTGTAAACACCAGCGCACACACAATTGAGCAACGCTCACGTTATATTTTTCCACAAGTCCTTTTAGAGCAGGATGGTCGACAATGTCTCCCCCACCCAGAGGTCCCCACGCTTCGATTAAAATGTTATTTTTCTGACAAATGTCTACAGTTTTCTGATGGATTTGACCAATGTGATACTCAATCTGGTTGATAGCTGGAACAACTTTTGCTTTTTCCAGCAGATTGCTCAGATAATCGCCCAGGAAATTACTGACGCCGATCGCCTTTGCTCGGCCATGTTCATATAGTAACTCGAGAGCTCTCCAAGTATCCAAATTAATCTGACTAAAATCCGGAGATTCTTCTCGAATAGTCGGCCAATGTATCAAATACAAATCCACGTAATCAATACCAAGATCCGCCAGCGATTGATCAAATGCCAGAAGCGCTTTGTCGTAACTGTGCTCCGTATCCCACAATTTCGTCGTGATAAACAGATCTTTTCTGGAAATTCCGCTTTCTTTTATAGCTACGCCAACGCTTTTTTCGTTTCCGTAGATAGCGGCTGTATCGATGTGAGTATAGCCACCATTCAGAGCAGCAAGTACTGATTTTACAGCAATATCTCCGTCTGGAACTCTCCAGGTACCGAAACCAACAGCCGGAATCGAAATACCGTTAGCCAAACAAAAAGCTCTATCGGAAAATTTTACAGTCATACCAAGCCCTCACACAGTCTGATCGGATGCTAACACAATTTTTACGAAATACCAAGTGCGTGCCACACAAGCGCCAATGACTTCGCCACAAGCTTCAATCTATGCGAGATAGACTTGCAACGTCGTAGTGGATCAGTTTCAGCACAGAAAATATCTTCGCAACCTACCAACCGATAGCTAAGCAGAAAATA
>BNWE01000034.1 GCA_025998595.1 Alphaproteobacteria bacterium
GGGAAATTGAAAATAAACTTAACAATCGACCACGGAAAGTGTTAAACTTCAAAACACCTCGAGAGGTCTTTGTGGCAAATCGGATTGTTTCGCCACTTGATGCACTTCGTTTCTGAATGGGCGGAAAACCAAAGTGATGGGCCAAATGAATTCAAGGTATGGGACGAAAAGTAGGATTTATCCGCATTCAGCGTATCTTCAGATTCTTAGCATACCTCCTGCTTTAGCAGGTCGTAATTTATTTTAACCGTCGCTTTTTTGGAAAGCATATTTCGCAGAATGAAATACATTTCTCTTATGCAGTATCCAACTAATATCAGCAAAAAAATGGATTATTTTTTCTCCGGAGATATTTTTCTGTTGTGTCTGTAAATAGTAGCATGCAAGCAAAATAGCATGGAATCACCAATAAGAGAGCGTATATTATGAACTTAAAAAACAATTTTTTTCTATCTGCAAAAAATTCTAGATAACCATTATGCCATTTGTTTTTTCCTTCGTTCCTTGTGAGATTATTAATTACAATTTTTGCATTTGATTCGGAGAATTTTGTATGATTACTATCGGAAGGCACAATATTTTTTCTATTGTGCTCGCAAATGTCGTTAAGTGTTTGGGTTGCCTTATGGGCATTCTTTCTGCTCATAAACTCTAGATTCACGTTGATATGCCTGTATCCATATTTGTCGCTTATTAGTATTGTAATTGTCCTTATTCGCCAGTCACCTACTCCAATGAAAAACAATGAAGTATCTGAAGTGGTATCTATGGAAACTATGGCTATCAAAGCATTTTTATCTATCTCTTCTATCTTATTAAAAATTCCAGGGGGGCTAACTTTTATTTTATCATCACTAATTTCTAATGCAAAACGTCTCCTCAAAGCAACCAATCCAAACAATAAGGAGACCAATCCGATACCAACAAGCGAAGCGCATTCGAGCCCGTAATCATAGAAAATGGTCAATGAGAAAAAAACAATAAAAGCTCCAACGGCAATACAAATAATCGAATCCCATATGCGATAATAGAACTGCATCGGTTGAAAAACACTGTTTGCATGCGATTTTCTGCTCATATAACCCTCCGTCACAATATGCCAATTATTAATTTTATAAGTATAACACTGAAACGCCTAAAAGGCAACAAAACGTCGCTATGACTTTGTACTACTCGTGCGGCTGGATCAACAAAAGGTTATCACAATTTTTTTTGTTGGCGTTGATGCAAAAAACCTACAAATTTAGAGCAACTTCTGCTACACTGCTTCCGCAAATGATGTATTATATTAAAATTTTTATGAGGTAATTTCACAATGACTAGTTCTGACGGTATTTGCACCAGGGACATTTTATTAAATAACGCGTGTGCGGCACGCACCGAAGCAGAGAGCAAGTCCAGCATAACACTGGCAGAAAGCGCCACTTCGGTTCGAACTGCAACCACGCCGAAGAAGTGCGGATTTGTTGCCGTGCTGGGGGAAACAAACGCCGGGAAATCAACTCTAATAAATAAAATGGTTGGTCATAAGGTGTCCATAGTTTCCAGAAAAATCCAGACGACGCTAACCAGAATATTGGGAATAGCATTGTGCGAAAACAGTCAGATCATTCTGGTGGACACGCCGGGATTTCTGCGTGAAAATTCGGTGGAGTCGTTGTCCAAGACAGCCTGGGACGCGTTTCGGGAGTCCGATGATGTGCTATTTGTGGTGGACGTCTGCAAAAAGAATTTTGAGGCCAGTATTAAGTTACTGCAAAAAATAGACGCAGCCAAAAAAGTCTCGTTGGTTATGAATAAAGTCGATGTAATTCATAAGCCGAAATTGCTGGAGATATCCATGATGTTCAGTCAAGTTAGACATTTCGAGAATATATTCATGGTATCGGCTCTCAGCGGAAGTGGCATCGATGATATCATGAAATACCTAGGCTCAATAGTACCAGACGGCGATTGGCTATATCCAGAAGATGAAACGACGGACTCTTCCTTTGAAAAATACACATCTGAAATAACACGCGAGCATATTTATCACCGATTGCATCAGGAAATTCCATACAAATGCGTCGTAAAAACCGAAAATTACCAGAACCAAAAAGATGGAAGTGTGAAAATCGTCCAAAATGTATACGTAAAAAATAACGCACACAAAGTTATATTCCTGGGAAAACGCGGAAGCAAAATAAAGGCCATTGGAGAAGCATCCCGCAAAGAGCTATCGGAATTACTTGGAAGAAATGTTCATTTGTTTCTGCATGTATTGGTTGAGCAAGCGTGACGGCATCTGAGACACAAGCGTTTTCTGCATGATAGCTAACTTTCAGTGAATACGTTGGTTCTTTTGGTTAGTTTAAAACGAGACTTGGTATTAAGAATCTAGGAATGAGCTATTTCGATGAGAGATTAATAGCTTTAAAGGGATTGACGTCTTTTGAATTTGTTGCTAAAAGACTACAGAAGGCTCCAAAAAATTCATTTCATTGTGTACAATGAGGCGGGACCAAATGTTTATGTTCTGGAATATGCTATTGATCGTTATTGTTTGAGGTTTTCATGACTGATGTGATTTCGCTGTGCTCCAATCTTATACGATGCAAAAGTGTAACTCCTCATGACGATGGAGTCGTGGAAGTGGTTGCTGATTTTCTAAAATCGGCGGGATTCGAAACAAATGTAATGATTTCGCGATCTCCAGACGGAAAAAATGAGGTAAAGAATCTGTTCGCAAAATATGGATCATCCAAAGAAAAAGTTCTTGGATTTTTAGGGCATGTGGATGTAGTACCCTCTGGAGATGGATGGGATTCGGATCCATTTGAGCCCATTCAGAAAGACGGATACCTAATTGGACGTGGTGTGTGCGATATGAAGGGCGGAGTTGCCGCGTTTTGTTGTGCTGCCGCAGAATTTGTTCGAAAAGAATTCACCGGAACCATAGAGTTTCTGATTACAGGAGACGAGGAAATTGGCACCTATGAAGGCATACAGTCTCTACTAGATTGGTGCTGCAAAACCGGAAATATACCTCATGATTGTCTAGTTGGTGAGCCATCTTCCTCCATTGTTTTGGGGGATAGGATATATCTGGGGCATCGCGGAAGTATGAACATAACTGTAAAAGCAGTTGGTAAGCAGGGACATGTGGCATATCCAGACGATTTTAAAAACTCATTGTCTGACGTCTGCCGATTTGTCGTTCATATGCTAAATTATGAATGGAAGCACAATGATCAAAGATTTCCCAAAACAAATCTGGAGCCAACACTGCTTTTTACCAATAACTATGCCTGTAACGTTGTTCCGGACCAAACATCGGCAAATCTAAATATAAGATTTTCCGCAGATTATGATTTATCAAAGCTGAAGGAAATCCTATTGAAAGAATCGCAAAGTTTTGATGTATCTCTTGAGTTCATAGAATCCGGAAATGCGTTCTACTGTGATGACGATAGACTAAAAGCTCTGATAGTTCCTTCCATAAAAGATGTGACTGGCGTTGATGCGACGCTTTCCGCCGGAGGAGGTACATCCGACGGAAGATTCATAATATCTCATTGCAATACAATAGAATTTGGGCTCGTCGATAAGGTGATACATCAGAAAAATGAGAGATCAAATATTCAAGATCTTGTGGATCTCGAGAAGATATATCTTTTGTTTCTAGAAAGATATTTTCTTGAAAATAAAAAAGTGATACGAAGTTAATTCTTTTTTTATGTGTTGTGAGTTATACTAGCTTCGTTCGTAGGTAATTGGTAATAAAAATATGGGAGAAATATAGGATATGGACAAAAAAGTTATGATGGCAGTTGTTGTGATGGGTATGTTTGCTTTGCATTGCCCTTCATTTGCAGATGATGAGGAAGAACAGGCGACGACGCAGTCTGAAGCTAACGCTGAAGAAGGCGATTCCGCAAAGGAAGCGAAGAAAAAGGACAGGAAAGGCAAGAAGGATAAGAAGGACAGGAAAGGCAAGAAGGATAAGAAGGATAGGAAAAGCAAGAAGGACAAGAAGGATAGGAAATGCAAAAAGGACAAGAAAGGCAAGAAGGATAAGAAGACATCAGAAGAAGTCAGCGACACTTGATAGAGCCGCTGAAGAATAGAGCTTATCGGACGAGCGTTTTTTGCTTCACTATCGGAAGGATCCTGTAAGATGCACTCTTTGCAGCGCATCTTACAGAAGCTCATTCAACTTTGTAGATTTGAGCGAAAAAGATGATGAAAAAGCCATTCTCGTCACGGTTGTAGAACACAAATCCAAGTTCAGCAAAATCAAAGAAGTCAAAAATAAAACAAAAAAAGTGGTTGTAAAAGCCATTGTGGAAAGACTAAAACCGCATGATCGACCACGGAAAGCGTTAAACTTTTTCACACTCGAGAGGTCTTTGTAGCAAATCAGATTATTTTGCCCATTGATGCATTTTATTTATGAATGAGCAAAAGACCACGGCGAATCGAATAATCCGCAATGGTCAGAATTGACCAGACAACATTATATCAGCCTATTTTTTAGAAGCGCCTAATATCGACTTTAAATACAGAATGAACTGGATCATGAATATAGTTACCGTATAATCGGAACAATAATGCCTTTGTTTCAGGTGTTTCAATCTCTGAGTAGACGATTCCACAGATGCTGTACGGTGTGTGATTTTGTACGGTAAAACTATAATCATGAATGGCTATTTAGAGTGGCGGACCAGCACAGAATAAACTATAACCATCATTGCATAATGTAGCGAAACCAGTCGCAAGAGCTCCAAAAACAATTATAGCTGAACCCCAGCTCACAATTTTACTGCAATATTTATGACAAAATGATTCTCGCTTTATTAGCAATGGAAAGTCTCCGTTTTTAGCCATATTCGCGATTGTAGTAGCAGATGCAGGAGCTGTAACATTTGTTACCGATCTTGATGCTGAACTAAAAGTCTGATGAATTGATGGAAGATCAACGGTCAAATAGCGGGCAACGTTCGTATTGTTACTCGCATTATCCTTCATACAAAGCGATTCGCCAAAAAGCAAACTGATGCAGATACACAATAACAACGCTATGTTTTTCATTTTTATTACCTCCATATTGAAACAAAAAAACTGACATATCGTATCAACTTATTTTAAAATATACCACGTTAGTCTTAATATAAGGTAAAATAGTTGAAAAAATCTGCGTTAAAAGAATAGTTTCTATAAACCAAAAGACCATTGCAAATCGAATAATCTGCAATGGTCACAAAACGTCAGGTGGCATTATGTTGGCCTATTTTTTTGCGCCGAGTATCAACTTTAATACATAGCGAGCTATTGGATAGTGCCTAAAGGCCTCCTTAGAAGCGGAACAACACCCATCAATCTCACATTCTTCAGGAATGCATGGATTATTATACGCATATACAATCGCAGCTGCCATTAGTCCGCCAATCACCAAAACATTTAATGTAATAACAGCACAACAAAGGATTTTTCCCTTATGCCTCTTGAAGAATCCTTTATGCTCCTGCACGACTGGTGCAATACCGCCATTTTCAGCAGCATTAAGATCTACTGCTTCAACCATCTCAATACCACCATTTTCAGCATTATTGATATTTGATGCTAGCACTGGCACCAAAGAGATAACAGGCGTAGAAACTGGAGTTATGGTAGAATTTGGTGTTGTAACTATATCACCGATCATACAATTCGCTTCGCCGAAAAGCAGACCAAAGCAAACGCACAAAAACAAAATTATGTTTTTCATTTTTATTACCTCCATTCAAAAAACATAGTCGCATTATACACATGAAAAAAACTTTGTAAATAGCAAAATTTTATTTTTTACGTTGTTTTTTAAAGGGATATTTTTTGAGTTAAAAACAATAAAAATTTACCAACAATAGTTGCTGCGACTGGCATCACATCAAAAATATTATTCTCTTCCAGGAACGCACGGCTGGCAAAAGATCAGTTTTTTCATGATAAAGCAACAAAAACACATTGCACAAAATAAAAAACACAGACGTGACTATAAATATTGGTAACTTCGGTATTTCTTAATTGTATTTTAAGGGATCGCGGTTTATAATCAGGCCTTGTGTTTAACAAAAATTACGGAGAATGACACCATGAGTGAAGCTAAAGAAACTAAAAATCAAGAATTTACTGGCTGGAGGTCGATACTTTGGCCGATACACAATTTTGAATTGAAAAAATTTCTTCCGATGGCCGTTATGATGATGTGCATACTATTTAATTATAGCATCCTGAGGGGAACAAAGGACTCATTGGTTGTAACATCAATGGGAGCAGATACAATACCTACACTAAAAGTGGCGTTCGTGCTGCCTGCAGCAATCCTGTTTATGATAATTTATTCGAAGCTATCAAATGCATTTTCGAAAGATAAAGTCTTTTATATAATAGTATCATTTTTTATTGCGTATTTCGTGTTGTTTGCAACGGTGTTGTACCCGTGCCATAAGCATTTATGCCTTGATTTTTCAGATGTATCCAGCAATTTTCTTCGAAGCTTACTCAAACCGATAGGTTGTTGGACGTTTTCTTCGTTTTACGTAATGGCGGAGCTCTGGGGAAGCGCAATGGTGAGCTTAATGTTTTGGCGCTTTGCCAATGACGTTACGTCACTGAAGGAATCAAAGCGCTTCTATTCGATGTTTGGATTCGTTGCCAATGGTGCCCTTATAGTTTCCGGAGGGGCTCTGAAGGGACTAACACTTCCGTGCATTATCGCAACGTTTGTGATATCATGCTTCATAATAATATCCCTATATTACTGGCTCAACAACAGCATTCTGAAAGATCCGCGCTACTACAATCCTGAAGAGATCAAAAAGCCAAAGAAAAAAGAAAAACTATCGCTATGGGAAAGCGTAAAATACATTGCAAGATCCAGATATCTGGGATTCATTGCTCTTCTCATAATATGTTATGGAGTAAGCATAAATCTCGTTGAGGTTGTATGGAAAGATCAAGCGAGCCTGCTATATCCGACAGCAGACGCATTTAAAGGGTTCATGGGAGGACTCCAGATCTGGACAGGAATTGCCACTGTATTGTTTATGTTAATTGGCACGAACATACTTCGCAGGTGCTCGTGGTTTACCGCAGCTATGCTGACTCCAATTACGATCATTGTGACAGGTTTGATTTTCTTCGCATTCATAATATTTAAAAACGAACTTGAGCCTGCGATTTCATCGTTTGGACTTTCGGTTCTTGGAGTCGTGACAATGGTCGGGTTGATTCAAAATGTATTGAGTAAAGGTATAAAGTATTCGCTTTTTGATCCAACCAAGGAACAAAGCTATATCCCATTGGATGATGAGCTGAAATCCAAAGGTAAAGCTGCCGTTGATGTCATAGGTGGACGACTTGGTAAATCCGGCGGCGCGTTTATTCAGTTTGTGCTTTTTAACCTTGTCTTTGTTGGATCTGCAGCGGCATCTTCAGTGCCTGCTGATTCAATTCCATGGATAGCAGGCATATTCGTTGTAATACTCGCACTTTGGTTCTTTGCAGTTTCCGGATTAAACAAGAAATTTCTTGACATTACTTCAGGGAATAAATGAGGAATTTTTTGTGACTGAACTAGAAAGCATACTAATTTCAATTAGTCGCATGATTTGGGGAATCCCATTGATTGCGGCTCTTTTGGGAACAGGCGTCTACTTTTCCTTCAAATTGAAATTCCTTCAGGTTTCACATCTGAAATTAGCTATAAAATATGTTATTAATGGTGACAAGCAATCGGATAAGTACGTTGGAGACATCTCGAATTTCGCTTCTCTCTGTACGGCGTTGTCCGCCACCATAGGAACCGGGAATATTGTGGGAGTTGCACTGGCAATTACCACCGGAGGGCCAGGAGCTCTGTTCTGGATATGGATATCTGCGTTTTTCTGCATGATCCTTAAATATGCGGAAGGTGTGTTAGCCATAAAATACCGCACAGTTGGGAGCGATGGAAAAATATCAGGCGGCCCAATGTATTACATCGAAATGGGACTCGGAAATAAATTTTTTGCGAAATGGTTTGCTTTGGGAGGAGTCGCCGTTGCTCTGGTTGGAATAGGAACCATGACTCAAACAAACACCATAGCGTCCGCGGCCAATTCCTTTGGTATTCCCAATATATTAACCGCCGTTCTGCTGGGAGTTATGGTTGCTGTAATCACATTAGGCGGAATTCATCGTATTGCTTACATTTCGGAAAAAATAGTTCCGCTAATGTGTGTATTTTACGTTGGCGCGGCAATTCTAGTGTTGATTATGAAAGCAAATTTCATTTTCAACGCGATATCCTTAATATTTATCGGAGCATTTTCGCCGGAAGCCATCTTTGGTGGAGGCGTTGGCATCACCGTCATGATGGCCATCCAGCTTGGAATAAGCAGAGGCGTATTCTCCCATGAATCCGGCCTGGGAAGCGCGGCAATCGCATCTGCGGCAGCAAAAGTGGATTCTCCGGCAAAACAGGGACTCATTTCGATGGTTGGCGCTTTCTTTTCGATAATCGTCTGCACTATGACCGGATTAGTATTGATTATCACCAGTAAAGAAACCGGCGTCTTCACTTCCCACACCATAGATGGAACTCTGCTGACATCTCACGCTTTTGGGCTGGGATTGGGAATTGCTGAGCTGGGGAAATATGTCGTTGGCATCGGTATTTTATTTTTCGCCTTCACAACCATCATCGGTTGGAATTATTATGGAGAAAAATGCATCCAATATCTTTGGGGAGATAAAGCTATAACTCCGTATAAGGTGTTATTTCTTTTCTTCGTGCTTATCGGCCCATTTTTCAAGATAGATATCATATTTACTGTGGCAGACATTGTGGTCGGCTTAATGGTCATTCCAAACATAATTGGCCTCATCGGGTTGAGAAAAGTAATCGTGGAAGAAACACTATCCTTTCTCCGTTCCGAGTGAATTCGCTTTTCCTACTTTGAGATTGCTTGTTCCAGTTGTGGTAGTTTTACTCCCAATGATGATAGAATAGCCTTTATTTTCGCTAACTCTGAGTTGTAATATTCCAATGGTGGCATGAGCTTATCATTTTCATATAATATCTGAAAGATAATTTCTTCCACGTATTTAATAACCAAAATATTCATACCTAATTTCCTCGAAAAATCTCCATTTATACGCCCCACAATATCTTCAGATAACTTGATTGAAATTATGACACAGGCAATTATTGAGCAATAAAGATTCACAAACGTCTGTCGCGATGTGTTTGAAGGATTGTATACTTCCCCTCTCCAGCTTTTATCTCCATGCAATGCTTTAAAGAAGTATTTTGCAGTTACCAGCTCCCCCATTGTCAGTTTGAGTTCGCCAAACAAAAGCTCCCATTTTTCTCTTTCATCTACTAAGGTTCTCCTTTGGTTTTCTGGCACCAATTCAAAGAACGAATTGCAAATAATATTCATCCGAGTGACAGATCTATTGTGCATGACCCAGTTAGCATATTCATCCAGTCGCACATCTTCAGCCAAAATATTTTGATTAGATAATGACGAAACTTCGACATTCTTTTTAATAACGTCACTGCTGTAACAATTTACGTAAGCAGACGCAGCTAACAAGCTCAAAACTTTAGCGATAACATTTTTCATTTCGGATCACCCTTTTCATAAATCACACTTTTACTGTACAATGGTATGCAATATAACGTATTTTATGGAGCTATTGCAATTATTGATATAGTATCACATATTTTCTTAAAATTTGGGCATGTAGATGTGATTTTTGTAATTATTATCTGCGGAATTTTATTTCATAAGCGCGGTTATTATGGAACGGCAGCGTGCTTCATCTGTTTTGTTATGATTTTCAATACACTTCTGAAAGATTTCTTTAAAGTTCCGCTATTCCCGCATCTTGGTAACGGCTATGCTTTTCCCAGCGGCCATATGCATGCCGCCGCAGTTTTCTATGGATATATCTGCTATAAAATAGATGATCGTAGAATAAAAACAGCAATTCTGATACTTTTGGGCTGCATTGGATTTTCATTGGTGCATTGTCGTTTTCACGATTGGTTCGACGTTGGCGGAGCTCTATTCTTTGCAGCGCTAGAAATATCGTTATTTCATTTCTTGAGAAACAGATTCGGCCTAAGATTTATAGCAATCATTGCTGTATTTTTATCATGCGTAAACGTCAGCGTTCTGTACTTTGTCTACGAAGCTCTACCGCATGTTTTGTATGCATTCGGTCTATTGATTGGCTTTACGGCTTTTATGAAAGTTTGCGATAGATCAAAGACAGCTTAACCAAAACACGAAACTTTTTTGAATTAGGCAGTTGTTTTTTTGTTGAAACACAGTTATACTATAACTTTAAATTAAACAAGTCGTCGTTTTTAAACAATGGAGAATAAAGAAATGAAGAAAATGCTATATATAACTGCAGTAACCACGATTCTTAACTTAACTGCAATGATTCCTTGTGATATGCAAAATATAATCCAGCCAACAGCAAAAATGCTACAATTACGCTCTGTTTCACCATCGGTAATTCCATTGCTATCGGTAGCTCCTCCTGCAACGCCTTCTATCATTCCATTATTGCCAGAAGTACAGATAGGTAATAAAGTCCATACAGCGATAGTGGCAGAAAAAAGAGAACTTGAAAGAAAAGAAATCTATGATAAAGCTAAAGCGACATGCGAAGCTTGGAAAGCAAAGTACAAAGACCTGAAAAAGAAAGACGATGAGACTAATGCAAAATGCCAGAAAGAGTGGGCAGAGCACCAAGCTGCTGAAACGAAACAATCGGAGAAGTTAGCAGCATTTCGTGCAATTGAAGCAAAATGCCAGAAAGAGTTGGAAGACCTCCAAACTGCTAAAATGAGACGATTTGAGAGATTGGCAGAGCTTAATGCAGCAGAAGTTGAACGCAATGGCCTATTAGCTAAACTAAACAATGCAAATGCAGCATTGGAAAATGCCTGGCGATATTCAGGAATCTCGATGGTGACACGCGAGAATGCATATGCAGAGTGGAAGGATGCAGACAAAAAACATAAAGAAGCAGATATAAAATTACACAATGCGAAAACTGTATACGAGAAAGCACATGCAGAAGCGTTGAATGCGAAAACTACATACGACAAAACAAATGCAGATGCATTAAATGCAAAAACTGAATACGACAAAACAATGGTAGAAGCGTTAAATGCGAAAACTACGTACGACAAAACAATGGTAGAAGCGTGCAAAACAAAAAAGGCATCAGAGGAAGCAAGTCGAAAATATAGAGAGGCAAATGATGAGTTGATGTACGAGCAGATATCTAACGAAAGTCTGCCTTTAAAAGAAAACGAGCTGAAGAAAAAAGAACCATATGATAAGGCTATGGCTGAGCTCAAAGAACTTGAGGCTAAACTGGATTCAGCAAAATCAAAGGAAAAAGATCTTGAAAAAAAACATCGTGAAGCAAAAACAAAACGCCAGAGCCTGAGAGCAAAATTCCATGAAAAAAAAGCAAAATGCAAGAAGCTTGAAAAAAAATGCCGTGAAGCAGAAACAGTGTGCAATAACCTGAAGAATATACACGAAGTCTTGCTGGCTGAACTTAAGGAAGCCGAAGAAAACTTTGATATTGCTCACGATGAGATAAATAGAAGAAGAAAAAGGCCATTGAGAGAGGCAGCACTAGCAAACAAAAGTGATGGAACTCAGGAATGTCAGAAGGCGTTTGAGGAATATACCATAGCTAATATAAAATCTGGTAATGCACTTTCGGAATATAAGAAAGCGGACAAAGCATATGAGGAAGAGTGTATAAAGCACGAGCAAGCAAGAACAGAATCGAACGAAGCGCTTGCAGAACATAGAAAAGCTTGGACAGAATTTAATGAAGTGCTCGCAGAATATAAAAAAGCGAAGGCTGCATTTGACAAACTGCTTGCGGAATATAGAAAAATGGAGACTGCTTCGAAGGAAGCACTTGCAACATATGAAGAAACGAAGAAAGAATGCGATAAAGTATATAGAAAAATCAATCCAATTGGATGCAAACGCTCATACTATGAGGTGCTCAATGTATCTCGTGCTCCAAATAGTAGCGAAGCGGCTTCCGCTGATAAATTGAAAAAATTACTAAATGATTCAGGTATACATATTAATGAAATACGATATATGGATGCCAGATCTATGATTGGAGGAATGGGATTACCAGACGAGACAACACAGGAGTTTTTAAATCTTTTGGACGCGGAAAAAAGCGAAGTAATTACATATATAAAAAAACACATATCTGAAGACAGTACTTTTTCTGATGATGTTCTAAAAGCAAGGATACTGATGGATATATCTGAAGGATGTGAAAGCAAAATATATCGGGATAGTCTTATTGTTCTGATTGCAAGAACGAAAATGCCTAAACGTTTTTTTTCCAAGAGAGCGCGTGACTTATCATTTGGGAAAATAGAGTTACCATCTTCCGATTCGCATGAAGCGATACCAGAACACCTGAGCTTTACTAGTGGTGATAAATCAAATTCAGAGTATAATGAAATCACATTAAGTAGTACTGAACATATTAGACTATCGTTACACTTTAGTTCTTCGACGCAAAAAGACTCTAATGGCTTGTTCCGCTATAATTCACCACAGAATTACTCGTTATTTCATGAAGCTGGGCATTCATTAAACTCATATTTTGCGCATTTTTCTTCATCTGTCACAATGGATATCGTATCTAGATGCATGACCATGACACCGAATGATGAAAATATTAAATACAATCGTCAGTTTCTCGAAAGCATATCAGAATCACCAGAAAAACAAGAGAGAGTTGTTCATCGCCAACAAAAATATGTCAGGAGTAAATATGAGAGAAACAAAATGAATCCAAATGCTTTAGCAACTACGTTACTTGAGCATCCAACTACTCCAGAAGGTGCTGCAAGATGCTTATTTCATAATGAAAAGGAAACCTTTCAGATAATGGGAGTGGGAGTATGGGAAAACGATGAGAAAAAAATACTTTGTATAAATTCATTGAGTGATTTTGCGCTGAATCTAGATCTAGGACTTCCTATAAGATGTGGACACAACAACCCAAGTTTGTATGAGATATCATCACCGAGATCTTCTAGATGTTATTATCATTGTTGTGCTCTCGTTGATTACGTCTCTACTCCAATTTATGACGCATTGTTCGATGTTTATGGCAGTAGCAGATCAGACTATGAAGCGAAGCTGAATCCCAAGAAGAAAGCCAATGAATAGTTTGGAGGGCCCATTCAACACTGAAGTGCATCAAGTAGCGACCTAAAAAGTGAGCGTTTTTGCTGATTTGGGCAAAAAAAGTAGTGAAAAAGCCACGTGAAGAAGTTAATCTCGAGTTAGTTTTAATAAGAGAGGTTAACCATGGCTAAGAAAGCCTATCATCACGTGACTCGAGATTTACGCTGCCAGATTGCGGCGTTAAAGTCAATTGGATATACGCAACGAAAAATTGCTCTGGAGACTGGCTTGGATCAGTC